>CAMDML010000001.1 GCA_945902215.1 Klebsiella pneumoniae
AGGATCGTTCTGCTTGTTGGTATCTACCGCAAAACCGATAGTAGGGGTATGTGAAGTGGCAAAGCCGCCAACGATAGTGGCCATGGAGTGCTCCGGAATTGAAAAGCGGCAATGATACGGGGGTTCAGGCCCAAAAAACACCCGGCGGCTTGATCTTGCGCAAGGCCTGATCCCGGCCAGAGCGACCGGGTCTTCAGATATGTGGATTTGTCGCGTAATGCTGACGCAGCAGATCCTTGCCGTAATCGTTGCCGTTGGGCGTGCGCACCGTGGAGTGCACATGCTCACGGTAGGGCACACCGCGCGGATAGAATTGCGTCAGCCCCACCGGCGCCTGGTGATCGAATTCGATCACGATCACCGGGCTCTGGATGCGGTAATAAAAGACTGAGGTGTCTTCTGCCCCCCCGATCCATGCAAACCACGTTTCATCGAGATGCGCAGTGATTTCCGCCATCTCCACTTCAGCAAGATTGTCTTCCATGTTGCCGACGTAAAGCCCGATCAGGTCGATCAGCAGCGCCTTTTGTTCCGGCGTGAAATTCATCACTTCAATGCCAACGTTCTCCAGCACCACATTGTCGCTCCAGGCTTCGGTGTTGATGTTGTTCCCGGTTTTGCTGGAGGTCAGCACAGCTGCCTGCAGTTGCGCGGCATCGAGTGAACGGATCAGCTCCAGCCCCTTGCTCATTTCGGCATCCATGATGCGCGTGCCGGCGTATTTGCCGGCAGTGGCCACGGCAGGTTCCGAACCCCAGAAAGTTGGCGTCATCACAATCTGATTGCCGAGCACGAAGAAGTTGATGACCAGATGGTGGCCGTCGAGCTGCCAGCCCCAGGGTTCGCTGGCAGAGGGTTCGCCCATCAGCGTCAGCCAGTATTTACCTTCGCCGAACTCGACGAAATTATTGTTGTTCAATTCACCCAGGGTTTCATTCAAACGCATGATGTCGCGCGACAGGGTCATGCCTTTGGCGCTGAGTGTGGCATCCATCATGTTCCACGCAGCTGCTTTCTGCAGAGCGTTCATCGCGTCGAAAGAGAGCCCTTCACGTTTATAGATCGACATGTTGGCCCAGCGGCGCCATTCGAGCGCGTCGGCGTCGTACAGGGTGTTCTGGCGCTGCTCTGCGCCCAGCGTGGCGATGAAAGCATTGGCGGCGGTGATCAGCGGCGCGGTGTCGATGCCAGTCGATTCAATCGGAAACAAACCTTCAACCACGTCGCCGTTCGTGGTGATACCCTTGAACTCATCTGCCAGGCCGCGCGCTTCCATGTCCGCACTGATGGTGCGCGACAGTTCGGGAAACAGGGCTGGATCGCGGCCTTGCGCCAAGCTGGCATGCGGCGCCGCAACAGCAAGAAACAGGCTCAGGACGGAAAGGGGTGCGAGCTTGTGGAAGGAGCACATGGGAGAACCTTTGCTTTTTTAGTGTGTGGCAGGGCGGCGTCAACATACTCCGCGCCCAGCTTGCCTGTAAATAGCCGCTCGTGCACAATCGCCGCCTTGCCTGAGCGCGGGTGTATCTCAATGGCAGAGAGGAAGCTTCCCAAGCTTACGACGAGGGTTCGATTCCCTTCACCCGCTCCATTCCGCTGTTAATTTTCAACACTTAAATTTCTGATGTGCAGTGCGGACAGCGTGTCGCTTTTAGCGCAATGCTCGAATAGCAGCGTGGGCACTCTTTGGTCGTTGGTGTTGCTGGTGCAGCAGGCGGTGCTTTCGGTTTGAAGCGGTTGATCTGCTTGATCACCATGAAAATCACGAAGGCCACGATGGTGAAGTCGAGGACGGTGTTGATGAACATGCCGATGTTCAGAGTGACGGCTGGCGTTTCCCCCAAGGCATCCTTCATGGTGACGGCGATATCGGAAAAATTCACACCGCCCATCAACAGGCCGATTGGCGGCATGACGACGTCGTTGACCAGCGAGGTGACGATCTTGCCGAACGCGCCGCCAATGATGACACCGACCGCCATATCCACGACGTTGCCGCGCATGGCGAAATCCTTGAACTCTTTCAACATATTCATGCTCATGATGTTTGCTCCTCTGCCAGGGTGCTTGTGTGGTTTTGTGGAATACAGATGCGAAGGATGTTAGCAGAATCCGTTCAGGGTGCGGGAGGCAAAAAGGGCCGGATTTGTGGTCCGGCCTGAAAAGTGATCCTGTAGCAGTAACCAGGGAACAGGATCGAGGGATAAGTAAATGCAGGCTTGATTAACCGGCTGCAGTCAGTTCGTCGATGCAAGCCTTGATCACGCGACGCAGATTCAATTGCTCTTCAAAATGCGCAGCGACTTCACTTTCGGTGATGAAGCCGTCACCGTTCTCGTCGATGCGGGCGAACAGGGCATGGGCTCTTGCTTCGAGGAAGATGCTTACTTCGGTCAGGCTCAGTATGCCGTCGCCATCCGTGTCGACTGCGTCGAAGATTTCATCCAGCGGACGGTCCAGTTCCGGATCATAGTCGGCGATCGTTTCGCGTGCGCAGGCAATGACGTCTGCACGATCGAGTTCAGGACGTTCCGGGCGGTCACGCCGTGGACCGCGTTGCGGGCCGGGACGCGCTGGGTGGGCTTCGTGTTCGTCAACCGAGATCCGGCCATCGCCATCGTTATCCCTGCGTTCGAACTGGTCGTCAATCCGGACCAGTTGTTCATCGACGAATTCCATTTCGCTCACACGGCCATCGGCATCGGTATCGCGCTGTTCAATGAACCGTAACGGGGACGCGACGAGTGCTGTGGCGCGGCGAGCACCCGGACCGCGCATTCCCGGGCCGGGATTGCCGCGGGTCTCAGCGCGGGGGCCTTCCAAACCGCGTCCCGTGCCTTGGGCAAAACCAGTCTGGGCAACTGCAGCAACCAGCAGGGTGGTAAAGGCCAGCATTCCTAAAGTCTTGAGTTTCATGTGTAGGGCTCCTGTTGTGGATAACAACCAAGTAGTAAAAAGTTTGGTGAATTCCGGCGCCGGCTGTTTCACTTGCGAGTATTAACGCCCGCTCTTGTGCATGGTTGACAGCAGATTGCAGATTTTTGCGCAGCCGTTCACATTTGCTGGCGGCGGTATTGGCTGCGCAGGTAGAATTCACGCCATGGCTGAACAACCCACCACTCCTCCATCCGCTTCTGCTGCTGAAGAGCTGCAGCGCTTGCAATGCCTGCAGACAATGGGCATTACCGCCTACCACCCGCGCTTCCGTTTGCCGGGGGCGAAACCTTCTACGTTGAGTGCATTGGCAGAAACGGAAGTTGCAGCGCCGGTTGTGCGGAGCACGGCACCTGCTGCTGTCGCGCCGCAAGAGCGGGTGAGGGACGCGCCCGTTCGCGAACGTGGAGCATTAGTCGTAGTTACAAGGGCAGAGGTTACAAAGACAGAAGATGCAAAACCAGTAGTTGCTAAAACAGAAACCCTTGCAAAAGCTGCCGCCACAAACAAATATCAGGAAGGAACGCCGGTGCAGCAGTTCCAACTGTTGTTCCTGCAGGTGGACGATGACCTCGCGATCCTCAACCAGATTCCTGCACTAGCCCGGCCGCAGTTGAAGGACAAGCAGCTCGCACTCCTCACCAACTTGTTGCGCTGGATGGGCAAACCGGTGCCCGCGCATACGCCACGCATGTTCCGCTGGCCGCTGCCTGGTCTGGAGAGTATGGCGGCGGGCATGCAAGCCGAAACCAGTGTGCTGCATTTTCTGGAACAGGCCAGCAGCGAACGCGGTTTTCGTTTTCTGCTGCTGCTGGGTCCGCAGGCTATGGCCCCTGCGTCGCCGGCATGGCAGTCCTTCGCCACACATAGTCTCGATGAAATGCTGGCCTTGCCCGCGCTCAAGCGCGAAGCGTGGCAAAGCCTGTTGCCTCTGCATGCTGCGTTGCATGCAGGGAACTGATGTCGACGCCGCTTCCCCAATACAAAACTGCTTTGCGGACACTGAAGTCGCGCGATACGGTGGCCTTGTCCAAGTGGTTGCCGGACTTGTTGCCGGGGGACTGGAGCGCAGCAGGAGTCACCAGACTTTTGGAGAATGGTCACCAGTTCAAGGTGCTCGTGCTGCACCATGGCGATGGCAGCGAGCAGCTCGCGGGCCTTGCGGAATGTCAGAAGATTTTCGATGAAGGCCATCTGCTGGGCATAGCCATTGCGCCGCCGTTTCAACGCAAGGGGCTTGGCAGGCTGCTGTTGGCACAGATGCAGACGGAGCTGCGCGGGCAGGGCTGCCGGATCTGTCTGCTGGAAGTGCGCCGGTCCAATGTAGTGGCGCAAGATCTGTATCAACGCGCAGGTTTCACGCTCGACGGGGTCCGAAAGAATTATTACCCCTCACTGACTCCTGGGCAGCCTCTCGAAGATGCACTGCTGTATTCCTGTCCGCTGACCTAAGCTTTGCTTGCTTGTAGCAGGCGTGTCAGTGCCGCAATCAGTTTCCGGTTTTCCTCCGGGGCTCCCACCGTAATGCGCAGCTTGTCTTCCAGGCCGGGCAGTTTGAAATAACGCACCAGAATGCCAGCATCTTTCAGTCCCTGATAAAGTTTCTCCGCCTTGTGGGCAGCCGGTGCTGTGGCCAGCAGAAAATTGCTCTGGCTCGGTGGCAACACAAACCCGAGACACATCAGTTCACCCACAAGCCAGACGCGTTCATCACGCACCCGGCGCCACGTGTCGGCGGCATAGGTTTGATCCTCAACCGCTGCGCGCGCGAGAGTCTGCGCGATGAAGTCTGTGTTGTAACTGTCCTTGGTCTTGTACTGCAGCGGGTCAACCAGCGTGCGTGCGCCAATGCCGTAAGCCATCCGCAAACCCGCCAGCGAATAACCCTTGCTGAAGGTGCGCAGGATCAGCACGTTGTCCAGCTTCCCCGTTAAAGGAATACAGTTGTGTGCCAGCGCTGGGTCAACAAAATCCACATAGGCTTCGTCCAACACCAGCACGCCGCGGAATTCGCGCGCGAGCCGCTCTACGTCCGCCGCACTGGTCAGATGCCCCGAAGGCGCGTGCGGATTGACAATGAAACAGAGCTTCACTTTGGCGGCATTCAATTGCGCGGCAAAATCGTGCGGTAGACTCCAGTCGGCACGCAGTGGAAATTTGCGCAGCCCGCAACCGTGTGCAGCGGCCAGTACGTCGTACAGCGAATAACTGGGATCGGCCACTCCAACGCATTCGCTGGTGTCCACGAAGGTAGCGAGCACGAGGCGCAAGAGTTCGTCGCCGCCGTTGGTGACAACTAGATTGTCTGCATTTACGCCGTGCAGCTTGGCCAGACTCTGGCGCAGCAGTGAGGCGGTGGGCGGCGGATAGCGGCGCAGACTCTGCACCTGGATCGCGCGCAGCGCATTCTCTACAGCTGGCCCCGGCGGATACGGATTTTCATTCGTGTTCAGCTTGATGATATCAGGGCGCTCGGGCTGCTCGCCTGAGGTATAGCCGGTCATTGCGCGGATGTTGCTGCGTTCGAAACTCACGTCTTGCTCCTTCCATTAATCATTGGAGCCCTCAGCCCCTGAGCGCACTGCGCTAGGGTCGGAGCCCTCAGCCCCTGAACGTACTGCGCTCAGGTCTAATAAGTAGCTATCCAGCCGCGCGTTCCAACCGGCCAGCCAGCGTTGCTCGTTGCGCTCCGGTGGTGCCAGTGCCACGCGGCGCGCCAGCGCGTCACGGGCGCTTGCAACGAAATCCTGCAGCGGTTGAACGGAATCAGCTGGCATGCCTTCAAGTACCTGCAACAACCCCCAGCCCTGTTCCTGATAACGCTCACCCGGATGAGTACCTTCTCCCTTGAAATGCACGTAATCAATCAACGCATACAAACCGTACGGCGCATCTGCTTGTGCTACAGCCTGAAAGCGTGCCGTGAGTGCCGCATGGTCAGCACGCGCGGCCGCAGCGAGCAGCCGCGTCAGTGCGCCATCGAAGCGACTTACGATAAAGGCAGTTTGCATTGCCATATGCCCGGCCAGAAAGGCACGCAGTTCAACCTGCCGCGGATCGGTGCTGGCGGCAAGAAACGCGTCCCGGTCTGACCAGGGTTGTTCGAGATCCCCTGCGGCCAGCCACGCAGGGGGTTCCGCCCCTCGTGCTTGCATGAAGGCCACAAGATCCGGAAAAGTTTCAGCAAAAGGCGCCTGTTGTCCCGCCCGAAACCAGATGAAATGGCCAATGCCCAGTGAGGGGAATTCCTCCCCAGCGTTCCAGGCAGTCAGGCATTCAGTGCTACTGTTGCATTCGTTGCGGAAGATCTGTTCTCCCAGCCAGGACATGTGCGACGCATCGAGCTTGGGTACTTGAGCGTCGACCGGTGACGAGCTTGCGGCTAGGACCAAGAGCATCAATAGCATCGGCCTGAGGCAAATGCTCAGGGTCGGAAATAAACCGAGACAAGCCAGTGCCTTGGTCAAGGTGGAGCCAGTCATGGTGGAACTGGTCATGGTGAAGAAGGGCCGGATCAGGGGGAAAAATGCAAAAAGGTCAAAAATTGCCAAGCTGTGGTAGGCTAGACTGCACCCTTACCGCAGCGAATTCTAACACGCGCAGGAACACGTTTTGGTCGAGATCGAAGAAAACAGACAAGAAGCTCCCGTCAAAAATCCAGACGAGGACTTCGTTCGTCAGCTCTCCCAGATTTACAAGAAGCTGAAGTTCGCCAAGAACCTCAAGAAGGCCATGAAGGAGGTCGAAGGAGACCTGCTGGCTTTGCTGGGTTGCAAGCTTTTTACCATTTTCCAGAGTGTCGACAACGGTAAGGAAATTGTTGCCACGTTCAAGGGCGGTATCGGTTCGGACGAAAATCCCGACTTCGTCATCAAGGTGCCTTTCACCGCCACCTCGCTCGCCGGTTACGTCGCCCTCAGCCAGCGCCCCATCCTTGTGGAAAACGTCTACAACAGTGAGGAGCTGACCAACATCCATCCCCGGCTCCAGTGGGACAAGAAGTTCAGCGAATCGAAAGGCTTGTTCTTCAAGACCATGATGGTCGTGCCGATCAAGGATGAGATCCTGCTCGGGGTTATCCAGATCATCAACCTGCGCGACGATGCGGTTTTTACCAAAGAGGACCTCAAGCACGCAACGATGGTGGCACAGATGCTGGCGCGCCAGTTCCGTTCCGAATTCCAAAGCACGCAGGGACCTTACGACTATCTCGTGCAACAGAGCAAAATCTCCAGCAAGGAACTCGACGAAGTCCAGAAAAACTGTCAGCTGTACGGCACCACCGTTTCCAAAACGCTGATGGAAGATTTCAAGGTGGATCCGGACGAGATTGGTAAATCGCTCGAACTGTATTACCGGGTGCCGTACATGAAGTACGACGCAAAGATCGTGCTGCCCATCGATTTGATGGAAAACCTGGGCAACCAGTACCTGCGCAACAACCTCTGGGTACCGATCTCCGGCAGCAAGGAGGAAGTGGTTATTCTGATCAGTGATCCCAGCAACTACCAGCGCATTATGGAGATTCAGGGCATTCTAAATGCACGCAACTACGTGTTCCGTCTCGGTCTGCCTGAACATATCCTGCAATACCTGGGCGGCGCGGCGGGTCAGGAAGAAGAGGAAGCAGCCGGCTTCGACGATGTATTCAAGAGCCTTGAAGAAGAAAGCGGCGTTGAAGTCGATGGAACCAAGGACAAGGACGACGAGGGCGCGGCCGCAACCTCGGCCATTATCCAGTTGGTGAACAAGATCATCGTCGAGGCTGAACGCCTTGGCAGTTCAGATATTCATATCGAACCGGGCAAGGACCGCAGCCCCGGTATTGTGCGCGTACGCGTCGACGGCTTGTGCCGTGAACTGCTGAAGGTGCCTGCCGAACACACCGCAGCACTGATCGCGCGTATCAAGGTTATGTCTCGCCTCGACATTTCCGAGCGCCGGTTTCCCCAGGACGGCAAGTGCAAGTTGAAAATCCGCGGCCGCGCTGTGGAACTGCGCGTTGCCACTATCCCAACCGTACAGGGCGAAGGCGCTGTGTTGCGTATTCTGGCGGCCGGCAGCGCGATGCCGCTGGAAAAGATGAACCTGAACACGCTCAACATGCATAACCTCCTGGAGATCACCACACACCCGCACGGGCTGCTGCTGGTAGTGGGGCCGACCGGTTCCGGTAAAACCACAACGCTGCACGCCGTGCTCGGCCATTTGAACAAGCCCGAACGCAAGATCTGGACTGCGGAAGACCCGGTGGAGATCACGCAGCCCGGGCTGCAACAAGTACAGATGCAGTCAAAGATCGGCTTCACCTTCGCCACCGCCATGCGTGCCTTCTTGCGTGCCGACCCTGATGTGATCCTGATTGGTGAGATGCGCGACAAGGAAACCGCCTCGATTGGTGTCGAGGCTTCGCTAACTGGCCACTTGGTATTGTCCACACTGCACACCAATTCGGCGCCGGAAACCCTGACCCGTCTGCTCGACCTTGGTCTCGACCCGGTCAACTTCTCTGATGCATTGCTGGGTGTACTCGCCCAACGTCTGATGCGCACACTGTGCGGGAACTGCAAGGAGAGCTACACCCCCGAGCAGCGTGATGTCGATCACCTGATCGACCAGTACGGCCGCAAGGAATGGGAATTCCTGGCGATGCCGCAGACCGAGTGGAATTTCAAACGGAAGGTAGGTTGCGACAATTGTGGCGGCAGCGGTTACCGCGGCCGTACTGGCGTCCACGAGTTGCTGAAGGGCACACGTGAAATGCAGAGCTTGATCTACAAGCGGGCCGATCTGTCAGAGATCCGTGCGCAAGCTATTAAGGACGGAATGACCACGCTGAAACAGGACGGCATCCAGAAAATCTTCAAAGGCTTCTCAGATTACCCGCAATTGCTGCGTATTACTGGGGAGTAGGGGGCGAGGAACCGGGAAAAACCAGGCAGATTCAGAAGCACTGTATAGCAGTTGGATTGCCACCCCGGTTTCCACACGAAAATTTCCGCACCCCCATTTGTTAAATGTGCAAATATCCGGGAAAACCCGGGTTAAAAGTACAGTAAGGCTTCAACTCCCGGTAAATTATGCACAAAAGTGCGGCCTTTGGTTTTGGCGCAGTGATTTTCGGGGAAAACGCAGTTTTTGATTAAGCTAATTTGTAATATATTGATTTTATTAGTGAAATAGATGGCTAAAAAACAGCCAATCTGTAACAAGCTTGCACATTGCTGGCCCGGCATCAGCTTCAGGGCCACTTATCCACAAACTTATCCAGAGAACTTGTGGACAAACTCTCCCTCACACTCGCCGCTGCCTTGGTGTCGCTCATATCGTCAGGTTGTTATACTGACACTGTCATTTAATCCCCCCGCCGGAATCTGCCCCTCGCATGTTGGAAATCACCGAAGATATCCCCTTCCTTTGGCGTCTGAGTACAGACAACGATGAGGGGTTCAGCATGGTATCCATGGTCGTTCCCTTCAATTCCGGCAGCGAAAACCTCGAACATACCATTGAAACCGACGTTGTCAGCTTCACCGGCGATAACGACACGCTGGCCGAGGAAGAAATCCTGGAATGGAATGAAGAAGACATCAGCCTGTTTCTCAAACTGCTGTCGACCCGGGAAGTGGTCAAGACCAGCACCGGCACCCAGACCTACCGCGTGGATCTGAGCGATCCGGAGACGATCGAAATCGTGCACATCGTGGCTGCGGCCGGTTTCGGAATGGCCTTGGTAGTCGACGATCTCTTGGTCAGTGATCCCGGCGAACTCGTCAATATCGCCATCGAACCTGATATTGGCGCACGCGTTACGCTGCACACTGTAGATGGTTACAAGCGTGGCGTTGTCGTAGGCACCGAAGAAGAGGAAGTCATTTGCGTGATGCTCGACCCGATCCAGCTCGATCAATTCACCGATGTGTCTGATATTCATACCCACGACCTGGTCGTGGTGAAGACCCACCAACTCCTGCCCGCACGTTACAGCAGCCCGAATCCCTCTGTTGGCGACGTGCTGCATTGAATCCTTTTGAAGCGGCCGTAGCCAAACGGCGCACTTTCGCCATCATCTCGCACCCCGATGCGGGCAAGACGACGATCACGGAAAAACTGCTCTTGCTGGGGCGCGTGATCCAGAAAGCCGGCACCGTGAAAGGCAAGAAATCGGATCGCCATGTCACTTCCGACTGGATGACGATGGAGCAGGAGCGCGGTATCTCCATTACCTCGTCCGTGATGCAGTTCCCCTACAAGGAACGCATGGTCAATCTGCTCGACACCCCTGGCCACGAGGATTTCTCCGAAGATACCTACCGCGTACTCACGGCGGTCGACTCCGTGCTGATGATTATCGACGGTGCCAAAGGCGTTGAGGAGCGCACCATCAAGCTGATGGAGGTGTGCCGCTTGCGCGATACGCCGATCATCACCTTCGTCAACAAACTCGACCGCGACGTGCGCGCTGGTGTAGACGTGCTCGACGAAATCGAGAACGTGCTGAAGATCCAATGTGCCCCGATTTTTTGGCCGCTCGGCATGGGCAAGGAATTCAAGGGTATCTACAACCTGTATAACGACACCGTGCACATGTTCGAACACGGACAGTCGGACGAACTCCGCACCGTGAAGAAAATGCAGGGCCTCGACAGCGCTGAAGTGTCAGCGTTTCTCGGCACCTATGCCGACGATTTTCGTGCCGAGATTGAACTGGTACGCGGCGCGAGCCATACCTTCAATCTTGAGGCGTATCTGCAAGGTAAACAGACCCCGGTATTTTTCGGCACCGCGCTCGGTAACTTCGGCGTAGAGGAATTGCTCGACCACTTCGTTGAGTGGGCGCCGGCACCGCTGCCGCGGCCGACAACTACCCGCAGCGTGCAGCCGACAGAGCCGGCCTTCAGCGGCTTCGTGTTCAAGATCCAGGCCAACATGGATCCCAAACACCGCGACCGCATTGCGTTCATGCGCATCTGCTCCGGTGCCTATGAAAAGGGTATGCACATGCAACACATACGACTCGGCAAGGAGGTGCGTATCAGCGATGCGGTGACCTTTCTTGCCGGCGATCGCGAGCAGGCCGAGTATGCGGTATCGGGAGATATTGTCGGCCTGCACAACCATGGCACGATCCAGATCGGCGACACCTTCACGACGGGTGAAGATCTGCATTTCACCGGCATCCCGCATTTTGCCCCGGAATTGTTCAAGCGCATCCGGCTGAGGGATCCGCTGAAACTGAAGGCGCTGCAGAAGGGGCTGACACAGTTGGCTGAAGAAGGTTCCACGCAAGTGTTCATGCCCGCGCGCAACAACGACCTCATCGTTGGTGCCGTTGGTGTGCTCCAGTTTGAAGTGGTCGCGTTCCGGCTCAAGGACGAATACAACGTGGACTGCGTGTACGAACCGGTTGGCATCCACACCGCGCGCTGGGTGGAAGGCAACGCGGTGAAAATCGACGAGTTCAAACGCAAGGCTGCGGACAATATCGCCATTGATGGCGGCGGCCATCTCACCTATCTGGCGCCGACGCGCGTCAATCTCAGCCTCACCCAAGAGCGCTGGCCTGATTTACGCTTCTTTGCCACGCGCGAGCATTGATCCGGATCAGTCGCTGGAGATTGCGCCCACAATCATGAACACGTCATTGCCTGTAGTAATGGCTTCAGGCAACACGGAGTCGGGGTCTTCGAAAGTCCAGTCCTGCTTGCAGGCGAAAAAGCGCAACAACGGCCGGCGCTTTCCTCTCGGGAAACGGTATCAAATATGTTTCTTGTGTTCGTCCTTGCTCACCAGCGAAATGCCTGACAGATCAGGACCTTTCTTGGCGCCGCCCATTTCGCTTTCTGCCAGTGAAATTTTCAGACGCAGGTTGTTCTTGGAGTCCGCATTGCGCAGGGCTTCTTCCAGAGTGATCTTGCCTTCTTTGTAGAGGTGGTAGAGCGCAGAATCAAAAGTGCGCATGCCCGCCCCTTCGGATTTTTCCATCGTATCCTTGATTTCCTCGATCTTGCCACCCTTGATCAGTTCGGCGATGCGCGGCGTGCCAAGCAGAATTTCGATGGCGGCAGCACGTTTGCCGTCAACGGTGGGAATCAGACGCTGGGAAATGATGCCGCGAATGTTCAGGGAAAGATCCAGGAACAGTTGCTTGTGCCGCTCTTCCGGAAAGAAGTTGATGATGCGGTCGAGGGCCTGGTTGGCATTGTTGGCGTGCAAGGTAGACAGGCACAAGTGGCCGGTTTCAGCGAAGGCCAGCGCATGTTCCATGGCTTCCTCGCTGCGGATCTCGCCGATCAGGATCACGTCTGGCGCCTGGCGCAGAGTATTTTTCAGTGCTTCTTCATACGATTTGGTATCAACGCCCACTTCGCGCTGGTTGACGATTGATTTCTTGTGCGGATGCACAAACTCCACCGGGTCTTCTATGGTGATGATGTGGCCAGAGGAGTTCTGGTTGCGGTAGTCGATCAGGGAGGCGAGCGAGGTGGATTTACCGGAGCCGGTACCGCCGACGAACAGGATCAGGCCGTTCTTGTTCATCATCAGTTGTGTGAGCATTTCCGGCAGGCCCAGTTTGCGAAAATCCGGTATGTCGGTTTTGATGGTACGGCAGACCATGGCCACTTCGCCGCGCTGCTGAAAGATGTTCACGCGAAAGCGGCCGATGCCTTCGTGCATGATCGCGAGATTCATCTCTGGGTTCTTGTCGAATTGGGCGCGCTGTTCTTCGTTCATGACGCCATAGGCGATCTTCTTGACATCGCCATCGGCGAATCTCTCATCGCGCATCGGCACCATCTTGCCAAACGCTTTCATGCTCGGCGCTGCCCCGGACGTAAGGAACAAGTCAGAGCCGTCCGCGTCGACCATTTCCTTCAATAACACCAAGATGTCAATATTCATGAAGAATTCCTGTGCGTTGCTGTAAGGTGATTTCGCGTATTCAGTCGGCAATCGGCGGCGGTGTGCGGAAGCGCTTGGCAGTGTACCAATGCACTTCTTGCTCGTGCTTGCCCACCTGATCAGCAACACCCAGTGTGAGCGCGAACAGCGCCATTCGTATCAGTACGCCGTTGTCGGTCTGACGGAAGATCGCGAGGCTGGGGTGCAGGTTGAGGTCGTTGTCGAGTTCGTTGGCTTCGGCGCGCGAATCGCGCGGCAACGGGTGCATGATGACTGTGTTGGGCTTGCAGTGGCGTGTATAGATTTCCTGGTTCAAGCGGAAGCGGCCGCGGTAGATGTCGGCTTCACGCTGATCGCTGAAGCGCTCTTCCTGGATGCGCGTGAGGTACAGGGTGTCGTTGTTCTGCAGCCCCTGCTCCATGTTTTCAGTTTCGGTAACGGTGTGGCCGGCGCTACGCAGTTGTGCCACGATCAGCTCCGGCATGCGCAGTTCCTTGGGTGACACCAAGGTGAAATGGATGTTGCGATAGAGGCACAGCAACTTGCTGAGCGAGTGCACGGTACGGCCAAATTTCAGATCGCCGACCATGGCGATGCGCAGTCCCTCAACCGGGCCGGCAATGTTCAGTTCTTTCTTGATCGTAAAGAGGTCGAGCAGTGCCTGCGAGGGATGTTCGGAGGGGCCGTCGCCGGCATTGATAACCGGCACGCGACTGGCGCGCGCAAATTCTTCCACCGAACCGGCCACCGGATGGCGCATGGCGATCACATCGCTGTACCCGCTGATTACGCGCGCGGTGTCGTAGAGTGACTCGCCTTTGGAGATGGCGCTGGCCTTGATGTCGGTGGTTTCGCGAACATGGCCGCCCAGCAGGTTGAAGGCGCAACCAAAACTTACGCGGGTCCTGGTTGATGGTTCGAAAAAGAGGTTGCCGAGGATGGCGCCGTCGAGCACCCGGGTGCGCTTCTCGCGCCGGGCATAGGGTTGCATGGCTTCGGCCACGCGAAACAATTCCTCCACATCACGGCTGTCGAACTGGTTGATCGAAAGGATATTGGAGCCGGTGAATTGCATGGGGGACAGCTGCTTTCCTGGGAGGGAATATCGGAAAAGTACGGGGGATGTTACACGGATTGGTAGCCCAAGAAAATTGGTGGGAAGGGGGGGTGGTGGTTCTGGCGAGTTCTAGCGATTTCTGGACACCCACTTTAGCTTTGGGGCACGAGGCTGGGACCGGTAGTGCATTGCTGGGACCGTAGACGCACATCCGTGTGCACTTCGACTCGGGCCATCCATGGCCCTCACGCGTCCCTGCAACGCACTACCGGTCCCAGCCTCCCCAAGCATTTGTTCACGTGGGCTTCAGTGGAATTGGTAGTTGACGAACAGCTGCACGGACATCCACAGAACACGCGCAAGATTCCTCAAAGGGCCGAGGCTGTGCTGCCTTTGGGGGGTTTGCGCCCCCCGTGACAGACAGCCCCTATCCCCCCAAAGGCAGCACAGCCTCGGCCCTTAAGCACTGATGCCAAACGCAACAACCAATCCAGTGGATGACCAGAACCCACAGAGAACCCACCGGTTCAACATTCCAATAATTTCAAACTAAAACATTGCCAAAGCCCAGACCCGGCAATATGCCGATTTGTGTCTGGCCAGTACCGGTTTGGGCTTTTATACTCGCCCAGAGTTGCTGACAAGACAGTGGCCAATGGTACCTTTGGAATGGTTTCGCATGACTGATCCGCTGTATTTTTCACGTTTTGTCTCACGCCTGGTCCCACGTCTTGCTTCACCTTGCCTGGCTTCCTGCCTGCTGGTTGTCAGTTTGGTGCTGCAAGCGCCCGCGGTATTGGCCGTGAAGAACATCCCCATCGATCAAGGCATGTACCGGGAAGTCCATGAAGCGCTCGGCATCGACGACGCGTTTGGGCGCTGGGACGAAACCGTGCGGCTGGTCTACGATCCGGACGGTGCACCGAGCCGTTACACCAACAACACGCAGTTCCTCGCGCTGGTTGAGGATGCCATTGAGCAGTGGGAGAGAGTCAGTGGCATCCACTTCATCATCACCGGCGTAGATGCCAGTGTGCCCAACGACCGCGGGCTTAATGACAATCAGCAGGACGGACTTGTACGTATCTTCTGGGGTTTGGCAAATGGCGCTGCTGGTCTCGCGGGGCCAAGTTACGGGACCTACGATACAAACAAGGGCTATTTCCCCTTTGACGATGGCTCGGTCGAACTCAACAACAGCGCTGATGTCATCGATTCGGATTTTGAGTTGGTCGGCGTGTTGGCCCATGAACTCGGCCATCTGCTCGGACTCGGCCATTCCGACAATCCGCATTCAATCATGTACGCCAACCCCTACAACCATTTGACCTATCCGCGCGAAGACGACATCCGGGCAATGCAAACCCTGTACGGAGCTCCCGCCACAGCCATTGATCCGGCCACTCCACTGGCGGCGTGGGTATACACGAAACCACCCGTGGCCAGCAGCTCCGTCACGCAGTTCCTGTTCAAGCCAAACAGTTTCGAGAACAAAAGTGCCTACCTGTCTTTGGGCAGTGAGACGATTACGAGTGTGACTGCAGCCGCAGTCGATAACAAATTCGTCAGGCTAAACCCCGGCGGCATCGGCAGCGCAAGCAGCCGTACTGCGATCAACATCAATGCCACGGTTATCGTTGTGGACCCTTTCGGCTATGTGATCGATCGCCTCGGCTGGGAGCTAAAGTGCGCAATCGGTTTCAATTGTGGCGGCGGTTTCATCGGGTTGGTACAAACCCATGTTGTGAAAACCATGCCGGGCAACTGGAAGATCTATGTTGTCGATGAGAGCACGGGAGCGAGCAATGCCAGACTGCTGCTGGAGATGACGCTGCCGGTAACGACAACGGGCAGTTACAACCATGCACCCACCGCGATACTAACGGCGAGCGCAGGCAGCACGAACTCACGGGCTATCTTCAACTTGAGCGCCACTGATCCTGAAGGTAATAACATCGAGGTGGTCTGGCGCCCACCGGGAAAGAATGACTGGAACGGAGATTTTACGATCGACACGGATATCCGCAACACGTTCGCGTCCGGCTTCTCAGCGTCTCGAATTTTTGACTTTACCCAAACAGGCACACATACCTTCTTTGTTGAAGTGCGCGATGACCAGCCGCGTTACAACGGTTCTGCTGCCAACAGCAGCGAAGCCGGCAGCGGTTTCCAGACTTTGTTGAAAGTGACAATTACGTTGCCGGTGACGGCATCCTCGCTGCAAGTGGTGTCGACCCAGGCGGCCTCCAACAGCGGTTCGGGTGGTACCAGTTCTGCCGTGCTCACGGCAGTGGCCAAAACTCCGGTAACGCAGCAGTTCATCCTGACCAGTGACAAAACCCCAACAACTGCAAGCTTTGTGTTCGGCGCTTCCAAAGATCAGGGCGTGACGACGAGTACCACATTCACCACCGGGAATTCAGTGGTCATTGCCGGTGTCGTTAATCCGCAGGCAGCGGATGTCGGCAAGGCCGCCAACATTTTTATTGCCGTGCGTACGACCATTGCGGGCGTCGACACCTGGACCAATCGCACCAGTACCGGAGTCTTCGTGGCGTGGAATGGCAATATCGCAAGTTTGGTGCCGGCCGCCAGCGTCAGCAGTCTCAAGACCAGCGAAGCTTTCGAAATCTACAGTGGTACGATGGTAGCGGCCCAGCATCGCGTTTACATCGGGTACCGGCTGAGCAGCAGCACCGTGCTGCACTATACGGGACAGGCGATGAGCCTGGCTGTAACCAACTGATGCGCGAGTCCCGAGCGTGAACAGCATTCTCTGGCACGACTACGAAACCTTCGGGGCCGATCCACGCCGCGACCGTCCCTGCCAGTTTGCCGCGCTGCGCACTGACTTTGATCTCAATGTCATCGACGATCCGGTCGAGTTCTTCTGCAAGCCTGCGCCCGACTTTCTGCCTGACCCCGGCGCTGTTGCAATCACGGGCATTACACCGCAGCAGGCGTTGGAGAAAGGTATCAACGAAGCCGAATTCTGCGCCCGCATCGCGCGCGAGTTCATGGAAGGCGGCACTTGCGGCGCCGGTTACAACAGCCTGCGCTTCGACGACGAGTTGACGCGCAATCTTCTGTACCGCTGCTTCTACGATCCGTATGAACGCGAATGGAAGAACGGTAATTCTCGCTGGGACCTGATTGACCTGTTGCGCATGACACAGGCCCTGCGCCCTGAAGGGATCAACTGGCCGCAACGTGAAGATGGCAGCCCGAGCTTTCGCTTGCAGGAACTGACCGCCGCCAACGGCATTGAGCACAGTGGTGCCCACGATGCGCTGGCCGACGTGCGCGCGACCATTGCGATGGCGAAACTGGTAAAACAGCAACAGCCGAAGCTCTACCAATTCCTGTTCAATCTGCGTAGCAAACACAAGGTACTGCCGCTGCTTGATCTCGCCACACAGGAACCTGTGCTGCACGTGTCGCGGATGTTCCCGGCGAGCCGCGGCTGTCTCGCGCTGGTACTGCCGCTGTGCAAACATCCGACGAATACGAATGGCATCATTGTCACCGATTTGCTGAGTGACCCAAGCTCCTGGATGAAGCTCGGTGCTGCTGAGTTGCGCGAACGCCTGTACAAACGCAGCGCAGACCGCGTGGAAGGCGAAGCGCGCATTCCCCTAAAGACGGTACACATCAATCGTTGCCCGGCATTGGCACCGTTGAGTGTGCTGACACCAGAGGTCATTGCTCGGTACCAGCTTGATCTTGCTGCGGTCTATCGCCACCGTCAGGAACTGCTGGCAGAACCCGGTCTTGCCGCCAGATTGCGCGCCGTGTTTGACGAGAGCACGCTGGTGCCGGAAACCGACCCCGATGCCATGCTGTACAGCGGCGGCTTTTTCGACGATCACGACCGCCGCTTGCAGGAGAAAGTGCGGCAACTACAACCGGAGCAACTGGCCACCACGGCCTTTGCTTTTCACGACAAGCGCCTGCCTGAACTGCTGTTCCGTTTCCGCGCGCGCAATTTTCCTGACACCTTGAATGGTGAAGAACAGCAGCGCTGGCAGGACTACTGCCACGGCCGCTTGCTGGGTACAGTGCCCGGCGGATTGAATCGCACTGCATTCGAAGCGCAATTACTGGAGTCAGCGGCAAAGCTGGGCCCTGCCAACAGCGCGGCGTTGCGCCAGTATGCAGACGCGCTGTACCGGCGCTGGCTGTGAACCACCGATGAAATTCAGGGACATCTTGAACAACTGCGGCCCCGGCATGGTAGTGGCGGCTACGGGACTTGGCGCGGGTGATATTGTTGCTGCAGCCGTGGCTGGCGCCGAATATGGCACCACATTGCTGTGGGCAGTTGTCGTTGGTGGTCTGCTGAAGTTTTGTCTGAACGAAGGCATCGGCCGTTGGCAGCTCGTTACCGGCACTACGCTGCTTGAGGGCTGGATCACCCATTTGCCCAAATTCATCACCGGCTACTTCTTCCTTTATCTCTTGTTCTGGAGCTTCATGGTATCCGCTGCGATGATGGCGGCCACCGGGCTCGCCGCGTATGCGTTGTGGCCAGTGTTCTCGGTAACAACCTGGGGAATACTGCACGCTGTAGTGACCTTCGTTATTGTGTGGAACGGCGCATGGCGCTTGATTGAAGTGCTGCAGAAGGCGTTCATGGCGCTGATGTTTGTCACGGTTCTGGTTTGTGCGGCGCTGGTGCTGATGGATACTCCCGGCGTCCTGAGCGGCCTGTTCCGCCCCGGTTTGCCGGACGGCAGTTTGACCAGTGTGTTCAGCGTGATGGGAGGCGTTGGTGGCAGCGTCACCCTGATGAGTTACGGCTACTGGATGCAGGAAGCCGGCTGGAAAGGGCAGGAGCGTATGCAGACCATGCGCTGGGATCTCGGCATTGCTTATGGGTTGACCACACTGTTTGCGATGGCAATCGTGGTGCTCGCTGCCGGCATCAAGCCCGAGGTGGTATCCGGCAACAACATGGCGGTGGCGCTGGCCGAGCAACTCGTGCCGTATACCGGGCCGATAGGCAAATGGCTTTTTCTCTGGGGCTTCTGGGGTGCAGTAGCGAGCTCCATTCTCGGTGTGTGGCAGGGCGTGCCCTATTTGTTTGCCAATTTCCTGATTCACTATTGGCCTGGTTCGCTAGCGCAGCGCAAGCCCACACCAGTGCTGGCGAACTCCAGCAGCATCACCCGTACGCCGGCGTATCGCTGGTATCTGACGGCGCTGTGTTTCCTGCCGATGCCACTGCTGGTGTTCGGGCGTCCGGTGTGGATCGTCGTGCTGTATGCCGTAACTGGGGCGTTTTTCATGCCGCTGCTGGCCACGCTGTTGCTGTATCTGAACAGTCCGCGCTGGTTGGGGCAGGCGAGCAACGGTCGAGTCATGCAGGCCTGTCTGTGGCTCTGTCTCGCGCTCTTCGGCTATCTGCTGTTCACCGCCCCCTCGGCATAGGTAGAATGCCGAGTTGGTGTAAAAAACACCCCCGGGCGGTTTATCTAAATGCATGATTTTGAAGATATTAGACCTTATCGCGACGATGAGGTGCGGGGAGTTGTAGATGCGCTGCTGGAGGACCTCGACCTCTCTCACGCGCTTGGCATGTTCCGCTATCCCACCTTCTACCGCTGGTTCCCCGGCCCCATAGCCAGCCTCGTGCAATTGGCACTGAAGCGGGAACTGCGGCATGTGCAGCGCATCCATGATGTGCAGATCATCATTGAGAAGTACCTCGACAAGATTATTGAAACCACCACCAGCGGTCTCACCCAGACCGGCCTCGACAAACTCGACACGAACACACCTTATCTTTTCATCAGCAACCACCGCGACATCACGATGGATCCCGCGTTGGTCAACTACATGCTCTACCACTCCGACTTCGATACGGTGCAAATCGCGATTGGTGACAACCTGCTCAAGCGTCCATTCCTGAGCAAACTGATGAAGCTCAACAAAAGTTTTATCGTGAAGCGCTCGGTGCAGGGCCGCGACAAGCTGGCCGCGAGCAAACAACTGTCGGCTTACATTCGCCACTGCGTCACGACTGGGCAGAATGTGTGGATCGCGCAGCGCGAGGGACGCGCGAAGGATGGCGTCGATAAAACCGAGTCGGCCATCATCAAGATGCTGTACCTCGCCGGACGCGAACTGAGCCTGCCTTTGTCGCAGGCGTTGAATGAACTGCATGTTGTGCCAGTCGCAATTTCCTACGAGTTTGATCCCTGCGACGGCGCCAAGGCCGCCGAACTGCATGCAATCGACACGCAGGGGCGCTTCGTCAAGGACGAGAACACCGACGTACAGAGTATTCTTGCCGGCGTCATCGGCAGGAAGGGCGCAGTGCATGTAACCTTCGGCGAGAGCATCACCGTGCACGAACCCGCTACTGCAGAGGGCGTGGCTGAACTGATCGATAGCCAGATCGTGCACAACTACAAGCTGCATCTGGTGAACTATCTGGCGCTGGAAACGGTGCAGAGTAACTTCATGGACTTCGGCACGTTGCCGCAGATGTTTGGTCTTGCCGCCGAGGAAGTGCAGGCCAAACGCAATGAGCTCGACCAACGCTTGCAAGCGCTGCCGGCCGCGCTTCATCCCTACGTGCTTGCCATGTATGCCAACCCGGTGATCCGCAAGACCGAGCTAGCTCGGGGATAAATGGGGTCAGAGCCCCGAGGGCGTAAATGCCCAATTTTTTCGAGCTATTTCCAGATAACCAGCTACAGTAGATAAAATTGGGCTCTGACCCCAATTACCCACTCTGACCGATGCTTTCCGACGACCTCAAACAGCTAATCCAGACCACCTACACGCAACTGCTTGATCGCAAGCAGATGCAGAAGCGTGGCGGCCAGAAACGCATGATCGCGGAAATTGCGAAGACGCTGGCCTCGGTGGAGCGGGATGAGGAGGGTAGGCGCTCGGGGCCCGAACCTGGTGTCTGCGTCGTCGAAGCCGGCACCGGCACTGGCAAGACTCTCGCCTATCTTGTGGCCGCCCTGCCGGTGGCCAAGGCGCTGGAAAAGAAGCTTGTTATTGCCACTGCGACCGTCGCCTTGCAGGAGCAGGTGTTGTTGAAAGACATCCCTGATCTGTTGCGTAACAGCGAACTGAAGTTCACGTATGCGCTGGCCAAAGGCAAAGGTCGCTACCTTTGCCTCGCCAAACTCGACAATGCGCTGAAGAGCAATTCCAGTACCGATGCGATGCGCGATCTGTTTCGCGTGGAAGTAAGGGATCCGACCACGCTGGACCGCACCCTGTACGAGAATATGCTCGATACGCTCGGCCGCGGCGACTGGCAGGGCGACCGCGATGACTGGCCCGAGTCACTCGACGAGGATACCTGGCGCGCGGTAGCGGTGGAGCAGGGGCAGTGTTCCGGTACGCGCTGTTCCTACTATTCCACCTGCTGCTACTTCAGCAGCCGCGCGAATCTCGACAAGGCCGACTGTATTGTCGCCAATCACGATCTCGTGCTGTCCGACCTCGCGCTCGGCGGTGGTGTAATCCTGCCGCACCCGGGCGAATCCATTTACATCTTCGACGAGGCGCATCAGTTGCCCGGCAAGAGCCTGTCACATTTTTCGCATTTCCTCCGTCTCGGCAGCAGCGGCAAATGGCTGGAGCAGTTCGCGGGCATCATGCAGCGTGTCGCGCAGGGTTTGCAGCCGGGCAGGCTTAATGCACTGCTCGGTGAAGCCGTACTCTTGTGCCAAACGCTCCGCATGGGTCAGCTCGATTTGTTCACGGTGTTAAAGCAGTACCGCGACAAAGCTGAAGCTACAAACGGGCGTGGTGATGTGAGCCAGTTCGTGTTCCTGCGTGGCGTGGTTGAACACGCGCTGTGCGAAATGCTCGAACCACTGGCCACCGACTTCCACGAACTCGCCGGCCGGCTCGGCAAGGTAGCCGACGTGCTGAAGGAGTGCATGGAAGTAGATGGCGGTGAACTCGATCGTCAGCAGGCCGAAACATGGTTCCCGCTGTTCGGCAGTGCGCAGATGCGCTGCCTTGGCGCCGCCGGCTGTTGCCACGAGTTCGCGCAGCACGATGAGGGCGGTGATGCACCGCACGCCAGATGGCTCACGTACTACGAAAACATGGGCGATCCTGATATCTCCTTGTCGACTAGCCCGGTGCTCGCGGCTGTCGCACTGGAAGAAAAGCTGTGGGCTGAATGCTTTGCCGCAGTGCTGACCTCAGCAACACTCACGGCGCTGGATAGTTTCGATTTCCTGCAACGTCGCTGCGGATTGCCGGAGTCTACGGACTACCACCGCATCTCCAGTCCCTTTACTTACCATGAAGCTGCGAAGCTGCGTGTGCCGCGAACGGGCTTCGATCCATCCAACAACGTGGCACACACGCAAGCTATTTCTGATTTGCTGCCGCGCATGCTCATCGAAAAAGCCGGAGCATTGGTGCTGTTCAGTTCACGCCGGCAAATGCTGGATGTGTTGGGCCAACTTCCTTCTGCCTTCCGCCAGCAAGTATTGTGTCAGGATGATTTTTCGAAACAGGTGTTGTTGCGATTGCACAAGGAAGCGGTCGACCGCAAGGAGACCAGCGTAATATTCGGTCTCGCCAGTCTGGCCGAAGGCATCGATTTGCCGGGCGACTACTGTACACACGTTGTTATCGCCAAGATTCCGTTCCCGGTTCCCACTGACCCAGTAGATGCAACTTTGGGGGAGTGGGTGAAAGCGCAGGGTCGCAATCCGTTTCAGGAAATCAGCGTGCCGGAAGCGGCGCTGCGCTTGATTCAGGCGAGTGGGCGGTTGCTGCGGCAGGAGAGTGATACAGGGACGATTACGATTCTGGATGAGCGCTTGGTTACGAAGTTTTACGGCAAATCTATTCTTGATTCATTGCCGCCGTATGAACGCGAGTTCTTCTGACTTTTCTTGAGTTCTGGAGACCCACTCGGGTTGAACGGGGCGCGATGATGCAGTTGGGAGGGCCTGGCCGGGGATGTAAGTTTGCTCCGCCCTCCTGGCGGTCAACTTCAGCGCTCATCTTAACCCTTGCCGGGACTCAACCCGGCAAAGTTCGCCGCTCGCGGACGGGCTCCGCAAACTTTCATCCCCGGCCTCATGCGCCGAAGCCCTAAGCGGGTGTCCAGACCCCTGCTATTATTTAGGCCTTCCCGCAAACCCCGCACTCTCCATCGGTATCGTATAAATCGTCATCGCAATATTGCGAATGCCTTCCGGTGTCGTCCACTGTTTGCCGTTCGGGCCGATGGCACCCATCGACGGCGCGTAAAGTGTTTTGTCATTGGGGCCCGAGAAGGCAACCGTGATCGCGCGGCGCGGAGTGGGGATCATCCCGAGGTAGGTGCCGTCTTCAGCATGGACATGAATGCCGAGGTTGCCGGTGGTGTAGAGACGGCCATCGTTGTCGATGGTCATGCCGTCGCCGCCATTGTCGCCGTTGAGCGAGCCGAACACGCGTCGGTTGGAAGCGCTGCCGTCGGCAGTAACATCGAACGCGAGCACTTCGGTGTTGTTGGTGACATAAAGCACACTGCGATCGCGGTTGAGCATGATGCCGTTGGAGAGGATGTCAGTGTCCGCAATAACCGCTATCACCCCATCCGCGCTGACATGCCAGGCGCCACCACTGGTGAAAAATGCGCCGCCGTTGCCGTCGTCGATCAGATCGTTGACGCGGCCAAGGGAAGCGCCGTTGGCGAAACTGTTGGCGAGCAGGCGGAATTCCGGCAGCAGTTGCACAATGCGCGTCAGTTCGTTGCAGCCAGGCAGTTCAGTGTTCAAGGGTTCAGTGCAGGTACGCTGTGCCGCAAACAGCCGGCCTTCATTGTCGAGCGATACGGAACCGGCGCCGTTGGTGTCTTCGATGGCCGTGTATTGTTTGCCATCGGCGGTTATCCGGATGATCTTGTCAGTTTGTTCCTGCGCAAACAGCACGCCTCCGTCAGGTGTGCCGAGAATGCCGTCAGCGGAGAAAAAGTCAGCCCACATCACTGACCATCCCGCACCTTCGGCAACAACGCCGGGAATGGTGGTGATCTTTGTTTCGCGTTCACCGTCCAGCAAGACCTGGGCGTGACCGGACAAGGTGGTGGTAATGGAAAATATGCCGCTGAACAGGATGAGCAGGCTGCGTAGTGAGCGAAGTTTTTGCATGGTGCGGGTCCCCGAATAGTTATCGTTTTTTTGTCCCTGCCATGTGCAATTGGCCGGGGTTGTGGTGCTGCTACTGCTTGTTATCACGAATTATCCCGTGCTGCCGCAAATAGGCCAGAACCTTCCCGGCGTTTTCTGCAGGTGTGTTGGTGGCTGCTATGACGATTTCAGGTTGCTCTGGTGCTTCATACGGCGAACTGATGCCCGTGAAGTCGCTGATTTCGCCGCGCCGTGCCTTTGCATACAGCAGTTTGGGGTCACGCTGTTCGCAGATGGCCAGGGGGGTATCGATGAAGATTTCGATAAACGGCAGGCCAGTATCGGCATGAATCTGGCGCACCAAGGCGCGGTCCTTGCGGAACGGCGATATGAAACTGGCGATGACGACCAGGCCAGCATCGGCAAACAGTTTGGCAACCTCGCCGATGCGTCGGATATTTTCGGTACGGTCGATAGCGGAAAAGCCCAGGTTGTTGTTGAGCCCATGGCGGACGTTGTCGCCATCGAGCACGTAGGCTTTGTAGCGGCTGTTGATCAGTTGCTGTTCGAGCAAAAAGGCGAGCGTAGATTTGCCGGCACCGCTCAACCCGGTCAGCCAGATGGTCGCACCCTGCTGGTTGAACACGTCGGCGCGCTGGGTGCGAGTAACAGGTCCGTGCTGCCACACCACGTTGCTGCTTTTTTGTTCTGTCATGAAAAGCCCTTCGATTTCCCTGCTATTAAAACTGTGCGGGCTGCGCTTGTGCTTCGCTGCCAACACGACGGATTGAAGTGATGGTCACATCCTGCAGCGGTTGGCCTTCACCATTAACACGCACCTTGCCGATGGCATCAACGATGTCCAGCCCGGCGCGTACCTTGCCGAATACCGTGTGTTTGCCGGTCAACCACTCGGTGTCGACAAGCGTGATAAAAAATTGTGAGCCGTTTGCGCTCGGACCGGTGTTGGCCATGCCGATAACTCCGCGTACCGGGGCATGCGAATTCACCGCTTCGGTGTAACGATAACCCAGCAGCTCGAAACTCTGCTTCACCGTCATCGTGCGCAGACGTTGTTCCACTTCATCAAGCCGCGTTTCGAGCATTGCCTTACTCGTGATGTCCATTGCGGCATACAAGGGCACGAGTACGCGCTGCCGAAAATCTTCCTGACTGCGGATGCCGAGCACGGGATTCGGATAACCGTCCTCATCCAGCAGTGGCATCCGGTCGATGCCGAGACTTACGGCATTGATTTCATCGTTGAACGTGAAGCCTGGGCCGCCATCACTTGTACCCGTGGGGCTACCACTCTGGATCATGAAGCCGTCGATGACGCGGTGAAAGGTCAGGCCGTCGTAGAAGGGCCTAATGGCCTGCTGGCCGGTAACTGGGTCGGTGAATAACTTGGTGCCTTCGGCCAGCCCGAGAAAGTTGGCGACGGTTTCCGGCGCTTCGTTCGGGAACAGTTCGAGAAGGAGGTCGCCGCGTGTGGTGGTCAGCACAACCAGCGGATTCGCGGGGTTCTCGATTTCTACCGTTATCTGGCGGCCGTTCAGTTCGACCGTTACCGTGGGCAGTACCGGTACGGCAATTTCTTGGGCGGCGACAACTGCAGGTAGCGGAAGGCTGTCAGCGGCAAAAGCCTGTGTTGTAACGAGGCATAGCAGCAGGAACAGGGTTAAATACAATTTCGTTATCATGCGGCGAGTCTATCATCAAAGCTCTGTGGCGGCAGTCAGGGGGCGCGGGTTCTGGCCACCCACTTTAGTTTCTGTGCACGAGGCCGGGACCGATGGTGCATTGCCGGGACCGTAGACGCACCGCAAGCGGCCAGCCACTCAGCAAAGCATCGTGGCGTTCGGCTGCGCACCAAGCTGCGCTTGGTAAACGCTTGCCTCACCCCTGTGCACTTCGACTCGGGCCATCCATAGCCCTCACACGTCCCTGCAACGCACCATCGGTCCCGACCTCCCCAAGCATTTGTTCACGTGGGAGTCAGTTGAATTAGTGGTTGACGAACAGCTATACGGACATCTACAGAACACGCGCAAGTTTCCGTAAAGGGCTGACCTCCGGTGCTGGCGGCCTTCCGCCTGCGCCGGTGCCCGCGTGTGGCTCACGAGTGGCACCACGACGCAGATGCGCGAGCTGCGCGTCGGCAGCAACTATCTTTCGCAGAATCCGCTGGTCGCCGCGTTCGGGTTGGGCAGCAATACCGGGGCCGAAGCCATCACGGTACGCTGGCCCTCAGGCAAGGAAACAGTATTGCAGAAGATCACTGCCAACCAGAGGATATATGTGTTGCCGCCCCAAGTGACGGGAACACCACGCTGATCATGCGGGATGCTATTTCAACAGACTCTTGATGCGGGCCACCAGCTGGATCGCCGAGTAGGGTTTGAGGATGTAATCGTCGGCGCCGAGATCGTAGCCCTTGATGATTTCAGCTTCACTGCCCATCGCCGTCAGCATGATCACCGGCAAGTCCTTCATCTTCGGATCGGCACGGATGCGCTGCAGTACGCCGAAACCGTCGAGTACCGGCATGCGCACATCGAGTATCGCCAGCGCATAATTTTTTTGTTGCAAAGCATCCACCGCACCCTTGCCGTTGTCCACGACATCCACTGTGAGTCCTTCACGGCTCAGGCGCTGCTTGATATTGGCGGCCTGCATTGCATCGTCTTCTGCTACCAGCACATATTTCCCGACCAGATTTGTTTTGGTGGCCGGGTCTGCGGCCGGTGCTGCAACCTGGGCTTTGGCGTTTTCACTGCTCATGGGCACCAGCGATAGCTCGCGCTTGTCGGTCTTGCGCAACAGGCTGACGATGGCATTGGCCACGGCGTCGGGGTCGTAGGGTTTCAGGAAAAATTTGTCGGCGCCGAGGCTCATGCACTCGACGCGTACCACATCGCGTTCAATCGCCGAGAGCACAAACACCGGCGTGGGTAGTTTGTACTCGATCTTGATTTCACGCAGGACCTCGCGGCCGTCACGGTCTGGCAGCACGAGATCGAGCAGGATCAGATCGAAGGCGCTCTTGACCAGATGCACTTCGCCACCGGCGGCGGTTTCAGCCACGGTAATCGTGTAGTGGCCGGGCTTGCGACTGAGGGTGTCAACCAGGATGTGTGAGTTATCGGGGTCGTCGTCAATAAGGAGGATGCTGTAGGTGTCGGTGCTGATCTCCGCCTGCTTGTTCGGCGCTTCCTTCAACACCTTGACGAGTTGCGTCAGGCGCTTGATCAATTCTTTCTCGGGCGCGTGCTCGACTGCATTCGCCGCGTCGCTGATTTCAGGAAAGCCAAAAGTGCCACCAGAGCCGTGCAGGGAATGGGCGAGGGTGCGGATCTTCTGGTCGATATCGGCATTGCCTGCGCGGTAATCGCGCACATAACTCTTGATGGCTTCGATCCGTTCGAGCAACGACTTCAGATACTGCTCTTTTAAATCATCTTGCATGGCGCTTTTCCGCAAAAATTACGGCCGGTCTTGCCGAAGCAGTCGGTCACTGGTTGCGGCAGCTTACAAGGGGATGTCAGGCCCGGCAAACGCATTTATATGCGGTTGCCGGGCACTGATGCGTGCAGGAGGCAGCTACACAGTCAGTATAGCGACCGCTTTGCGCAGTTCAGCCAGAGGGTTAGCTCTGCTCGGCACCCATTCGAGCACTGTGGAAGCCGGCCGCATGGCAGCAGAATCGGGCGTAAAGACTCTGGTGTTGAATCACCTGATACCCGGCGGTCTCGACCCACTGCCCGATGAGTCATATATGGAAGGAGTACGCGAGCATTTCGCGGGCGAGGTCATTTTCAGCAAGGATCAGCTCGTGCTGTGATCGGAGCGGGCTTTTGGTGTATCCTCGCGCCATGCCAATCTTCGAATACAAATGCCGCCAATGTTCCCTCCAGTTCGAGAAACTGGTGCGCAACGATGCTTTGCCTGCCTGCCCTGAATGCCAGGGCGCTGACGTGGAAAAGCTGCTGTCGCTGCCCGGCATCAGCACGCAGAAATCGCGCGGCCGCACGCTCAAGATCGCCAAAACCGCGGCCGGCAAGGTGAAGCGCGACCAAGCGCATGCCCAGCGCGAGTACGAACAGCATCACATCAACGACCATCACTGATTTCTTCCTGCCATCGGGAACATAACAATGAAAACAACACCCGATATGAAATTCTCCAGACGCGTTTTAGTTGAATCCTTGGGCAGCGCCGCGGTATTGAGCGCGTTAGGTGTTTCCGTGCAGGCGGCGGAACCCGCCAGAAAGCTCGGTTTGATTTTTCCTCCTGCGGGACGTGGTGTGCCGGAAGAAGGGCTGGCACTTTACGGTGACCGTATCGAATATCTGATTGAAAACCTCGGCCTCGAAACGATGACACCGGAGGGCTACGATGCCGTGCTCAGCCGCATTGCCCCAGCTGCAGAAAAACTCGCCGCACGCGGCGCCGAAGCCGTGGTCATTGCCGGCACCTCACTGACTTTCTACCAAGGCGAAGCTTACAACCAGGAGGTGACGCGCCTTGTCCGCGAAGCAACCGGACTTCCGGTCACTACGATGAGCACTGCGGTGATCGAGGGTTTGAAAAGCGTCGGTGCCACCCGCGTAGTGGCGCCTACAGCCTACAACGAGGAAGTAAACGCCAGATTGCGCGCCTTTCTGACTGAGCATGGTTTCGAGGTGATGGCGGTGCAGGGACTTGGGGTTGAGGCAGTTGGCGACATCAATCTGGTCAAACAACCCGAACTGCTCGAGTTCTGCGTGAAGGTAGCGCAATCAGCGCCGGAAGCGGATGCTGTGCTGGTGTCCTGCGGTGGTCTGCGCACACTGGAAATTCTGGCGCCGCTCGAAAGCCGCACCAACTTGCCGGCAGCATCGAGCATGCCGCATGCCTTGTATTACGGCGCGAAGCTGCTGGGCATGGATGCGCAAGTTGCTGGTTATGGCCGCTTGATCGAATCCTGATTCTTCGCTCCATCGTCACTTCGGCGCTCTGTACTGAAGCCAGACGCAACAAATAAACCGGTGGGTCTATAGAAAGCTAGTTGCCCACGCCCGCCAGGAAGCGGTACTTGGGCAAACGCGTCAGTATTAGCGCAGAGCCGACCAGAATCACGGCCGCCGTGAACAGCCCTTCATCGTAAGAGCCGAACTGTTGGCGCATCCATGCCAGACCCGTAATCCCCAATCCTGAGCCCAGATAGAAAAAGGCGAAGATCACCCCGTAGGCTTTCCCGTACGCGAGATTGCCGTAGTAGCGCTTGATCAAAAATGCCAACACATCGAATTCCGCGCCGAGCAGGAAGCCCAGCAGAATCGCGCTGAGAATTGCCGCGTCCGGATAGAGTGCGTACAACAGACAGCCGATCGCGCCACCCACCGCAACCAGTTGCATCACACGCGGCGCAAAGATGTGGTCAATGAGGAAGCCAACTGTTACACGCGCCAACAACAAAGCGAAACCAAATACAGTTGACACCAACGCGCGCGCATCTCCTTGCGACCAACCGGCTTCGGTCAACAGAGGTACTTGCTGACTGACCAGACTGGTTGCAGTCAGGCCCAGCATGAAGA
Organism: Klebsiella pneumoniae; assembly: GCA_945902215.1. GTDB lineage: Bacteria > Pseudomonadota > Gammaproteobacteria > Pseudomonadales > Pseudohongiellaceae > CAILUG01. The sequence goes on from CAMDML010000001.1 coordinate 29,583, forward strand.
ACACAACGCTCAGCAAAATGAACGAGCCTTCATGCCTCAGCTCCTGGAACGGAATGCCCTTGGCGGCATCGTTGTGCTGTTTATGTGCAGCCGCTTCTGCGGCAGTGGGTTCGCGCAGCAGAAAGTACACCACTGGCCAGCTCACGCAAATCACCAGCACCCCGAGCCCCAGCAGCGCTCCGCGCCAGCCGTAGAGGGGAATCATTGCAGCCGTGAACAGAGGCACCAAGGTGCTACCCACGCCGATACCCCCATTGGCACAGCCAAGCGCAAACCCCAGGCGCCGGTCGAACCATTGCGACACCGCCTGCAGATAACCGAGAGGCCAGAGCCCGGTCGCCAGTATTGGTACCAGTGCCCACAACAGGTAATAGACAAACAGATTGTTTGGCGTGAAATACAGCGCCATCAGGCTCAGCCCAAACAAAGGAATCGAGGTCAGCACGGTGCGGCGCGGGCCGAAGCGATCAACGAGAAAGCCCTGCAGTGGCGACACCAGCACAATCATGTATGCCACCAGCGTGAAGGCGAATGAGACCTGCACGCGACTCCAGCCGAACTCCTGCTCGATGGGCTGTATATAGGCGCTGATCGTTAGCACGGCGATGACACTCGGGCCGAGTGCCAGGCCTATTACAGAACCCAGTGTGGTCAGAATTCCGGACTTGCTCGCTTCGGAGCCGGATTTGCTATTCATTGGAGTCCTCTTGGTGCTTTTTTGGTTAGAAAGCGTTATTTGCTAATGAGGCGCTGGATCCACGGCAGGCACAAGGTGGCGATGGCGAAGGCCAGCAGCATGTCGCGATCCAGATTGTAGTCCTTGAGCACCGCATCCGGCAGACTGATCATGATGCCGAACAGCACCATAACAAGCAGGGACACTGCGGTGCGGTACATCAGCATCGTGGTGATACCGAGACCAACGGCAATGACAAGAGGGGAATTGGCGTCAACGCCGAAGGTGGCAAACAAGTCTTTTGCGAATACGAGACCTGCCGTGGCAAAAAGTGCAAGCGCCTGAAACACTTTCCACATGGCCAAACCCTCGGAGGGGTGACGTCCAGATTTACTGGTTGTTGACGCTGATGCGGAGCATTTGGCCCACTTGCAGCACATCGTTCCCCAAGCTGTTCTGCATGCGCAGCAGGTTTACGCTGGTGCCATAGTGGTTGGCGATGCGCCACAGGGTTTCCCCCCGGCGGACGCGATGGGTTACTTCAGTGACGGCAGCTACTTGTGACGGGGTGGAAGGGGTAGCTACAGCGGCTACTGTTGTTGTCGTGCTATTCGTGGCAGCGGTCGTGCCCGGTATCTGCAGTTTTTGGCCTACTTGCAACAGATCGCCCTGCATCCCGTTGGCAGCACGCAATTGGGCAATACTGGTGCCGGTGCGGGTAGAGATTTCTGACAGGCTGTCGCCGCGCCGCACCACATATTCCGTAGTCGTTGTCGACAGTGTGGCCACGTACTGCTCATAGGTCTGGGTGAAAACGGCGACATGATAGTGGGGCGGATGGCGCTCGCGGGTGACGTCGAGTACACCGGCGCCTTCCAGCGACAGCAGGGTGCGTTCAAGCCAGGAGCGGCAATTCGATTTGTTGGGAATTCTCAGGTCGGCGGCCATGCCAGTGGGGTGGACGGAAACACTGGAGGCATTGGCGGGTTGTTTGTTGAGCGGACGGGTCAGGCTGGTAATCGTGAGTTTTTCGCCGCAGGCAGCAACATATTGCGAACTGAGGCGGTCCAGGAACATTTTGACGCCGGGACGCGCGTAGGGATAAGACACGTCGGACAGTTCCATCTGCCGGTTGGCGCTGACCCGTACCAACTGGCCACGTTCCACGAATTGCGAAACTGCTTGGGAGTTTTCCAGAAAGGAGTAGCCGTAACGCACTGCTTCCCGGTTCTGGCGTGTCATCGACGCTGTTGAACCGCTCAGGCTCTGGGCCAGCAGGGGCTGGGCCAGCAAGGCAGTAGTGATTACTGCTGTGGTCAGAAATGCGAGTTTCAGCTTGTTCATGGCCAATCTTCTCGTGAACCCTGAGATTTGTCTAGTATAGCTTTGATTTGGCTCATGAAAACCCTTTTATGGGATTTTCTGCAAATAAAAGGGGGCAGGGGCTGTTTCGGCTCTCTCGGGGGCAAAAGGCGCATAGATACGGCTTGAAACAGGGATTCCGCCCGGTTTCTGCTGGCCCGGTGCGTGCTCTTTGGTCGCTCTTTAGCTAAATCTAGCAAAATTCCGGGTGGAAAATGCCGTGGGTCACGGCATTTCATTGATAAGGGCTCCGCCAAGAATCGACTCACGACAAACGCCGGTCTCGTAGTACATTCGGAACCGTTTGCAGAACCATGCCAGAGGACAGATTGTTGAACAACACAGACAAAACGCAGTTCGAATTCAACCGCAGGCAATTGTTGTGCGGCATGTGCGCGCTCGGTGCGGGCCTGCCGGTGCTGAATGCTGCAGCGCAGGAGGCAACCACTATGGCCCCGCCGCAGATAGACGATCTTCTGGCGTATGCCTATGGCGATAAAGCCGGGCAGGCCGTTGCAGTAAACGATCTCGATGTGGCTACGCAGCAAGTGTTTGTGTTCGCGCTGGATCCGGCCACGGGCAAGATGCGCAATGGCACCCGCATGAATCAGGTGCTGCTCGTCAGACTTGATCCTGCCACGCTGACGCCGGCAACCACTGCGCGCAGTGTCAACGGCCTTGTTGCCTATTCCGGTGTCTGCAGTCACACGGGTTGCGATGTCACCGACTGGAACGGTGAGTTCAACAGGTTCCAGTGCCCTTGTCATGAGTCGCAGTTCGATCCGGGCGACGGTGCACGCGTTGTCGGCGGCCCCGCGCCGTGGCAACTGGCCGCACTGCCGCTGAAAGAAAGCAACGGAATGGTTGCGGTGGCGGGGGAGTTCGAAGGCCGGCTGGGGTTTTTGCAGCCGGGACAAAATCCGTTTGGCATTTAAAAAAACCTAACCTGTGAAGGGGAAACACATGAAGGACTTCAACAAGCAAATTCTGTTGGCTGCAATCATCGCCGCACTACCAGTTCTGGTGTCCGCACAAGATATTGCCACGATGCGCAACGTTTCTGATGAACGCTTGCGTAATCCCGAGCCGGAGAACTGGCTGATGTTCCGCCGCAGCTACGATGGTTCCGGGTTCAGTCCGCTCGACCAGATTACTCCGGACAATGTCGCGCGCCTCAAGCCGGTGTGGACACTTTCCACTGGTGTCACCGAAGGCCACCAGAGTCCGCCCATCGTCAACGACGGCATCATGTACATCACGACGCCGCTGAATCTGGTGTATGCGGTGAATGCCGCCACCGGCGATGTGTTGTGGGAATACCGCAGACAGTTGCCGTTTGATCTGAGCCTGATCCATCCTACCAACCGCGGTGTAGCGCTGTACGGCGACAAAATCTACATGGCGACTTCCGACGCAATGCTGGTCGCACTCGATGCGCGCACGGGCACGGTGGTGTGGGAGAAAGCTGTCGAGGATTACCGCACCGGTTACTACATGACGATGGCGCCACTGGCGGCCAAGGGCAAGATCATGGTCGGCGTGTCCGGCGGTGAGCGCGGCATTCGCGGTTTTGTTGCAGCGCTCGATGCTGAAACCGGTGAGCAGGTGTGGAAGACCTATACGATTCCTGCGCCTGGCGAACCCGGCAATGAAACCTGGCCCGGTGAATCATGGAAAACCGGTGGGGCGCCGGTGTGGGTCACTGGCACCTTCGATCCTGAATTGAATATTTCGTACTGGGGCACCGGCAATGCAGGTCCATGGGTTGGCGATGCGCGGCCCGGCGACAACCTCTACGCAAACTCGGTAATCGGACTTGATGTCGACACCGGCGCGTTGAAGGGTTATCACCAGTACCATTGGAATGATTCGTGGGACTGGGATGAAGTCTCCCCGCCGATGCTGTTCGACGTGACCCGTAACGGTCGCACCTTCCCGGCACTGGTCCATGCTGGGCGCAATGGTTATCTGTGGGTGATGGAACGCAAGGCTGATGGCATTACTTTTGTTGATGCCAAACCCTTTGTCTACCAGAACGTGTTCACTTCAATTGACCCGGTTAGCGGACGACCCACCTATAACGAGGATGCCAAGCCCGGCCTTGGCAAGCCCGGCTCATTCTGCCCCTCGCTGTCGGGTGGCAAGAACTGGACGCCGGCCGCATACAGCCCACAAAGCGGCCTGATGTATATCCCCGCCAATGACAACTACTGCTCAACCTTCGCCGGCGCACCGGTTGAATACCGTCCGGGCCAGAACTTCACCGGGACCACGGCCAGCACTGCGTACATTATCGAAGGCGCAGACCACATCGGCGAATTGCAGGCGTGGAATGTCAATACCGGTGAGAAAGTATGGACGCACGAGTTCGAGTTGGCCAATTGGGGTCCGGTGCTGGCGACGGGTGGTGGCGTGGTGTTCAGCGGTGGTACTGCCGACCGTTACTTCCGTGCCTTTGATGCCGCATCCGGTGAGGTGCTGTGGCAGCAACGTTTGAACTCCGGCATCACCGGCGTGCCGACCAGCTTTGCAGTGGATGGCGTGCAGTACATCGCTATCCAGTCCGGCTGGGGTGTTGATGCGCTGCGTATGCAGAACCGGCTCGACACCATGCAGGGCCGCACGAACATCGTGCCGCAGGGTGGTGTGGTGTGGGTGTTTGCGGTCGACAATGAACAGCGCCAATGAATAGACACCCAACTCAGGCGGTAAAGTGTTGAAACCGGTAAAAGTCACAACCTTGGTTCTGCTGCTCAGCGCCGTGGGTGTTGTCATGTTCGCCTACGGCCAGCCCTTTCGCCGGGGGCAGATTTCGCAGAACACTCCCCCCAACACCGAGTTTGTTGCCGCGCGCCTGCACTTTGGCACCAACGGCGCCATTGGCCATATGGGCTGGTCGCACAATTACCCGGACTCGGACCAGAATCTCAACGAGTTCCTCGTACGCGCCACGCTGCTTGATGTGGAGGAATTGTCGTTTCGCATTGTGGAACTCGGCAGCGAGGAGGTGTTCGATTATCCCTTTGTCTATATCTCGGAGCCGGGTGAGATGGAACTCACCGATCAGGAAGTTATCAACCTGCGTGAGTTTATTGCGCGCGGTGGTTTCATCCTGATGGATGATTTCGACGGGTCGGAACAGTGGGGGCAAATGCGTTCGCAGGTGCTACGCGCCTTTCCGCAGACAGATTTCGTACCGGTACCTGCCGAACACGTGATTTATCGTGTGCATACACCGCTGGACGATTTACAAGCAATGTCTGAATACGTGCCCGGAGGCAACATCACGTATTACGGTCTGTACGACGCCAGCGGTCGGTTGGCGATTATGGCCGGGCACAATAACGACCTCGCCAATTTCTGGGACTGGTACGGTGACGGCTCGATGCCGCTGAAACCATCAACGGATGCGTTCCGGCTCGGCACGAATGCCGTGATCTATTCGCTGACACACTGATCATGCGTAGCGTAGTTCTCAATGCCACCGCGCGCTGTCCGCGTTGCAGTATGACACCACGCTGGTGCATCTGTTCTGCTCACGTGGCTATCCAGACTCGCTTGCAACTGGACTTGTTGACCCACAAGCGGGAAATATTCCGTCCGAGCAGCACCGGCAACCTGATCACACGCTTGTTTCCTGCTGCGCGCCGCCATGTGTGGTATCCCGAACAACCACTGACGCATTCACAAGTGACTGTTCCGGTGCGCGAAGTGTGGGTGCTCCATCCCAACGGCTTACCGGCGCCAGTTGCGGCAGATCCTGCGCAAGTGCAAGTTCTGTTACTGGACGGTTCGTGGAGCGAGAGTGCCGGAATGGCGCGCACGGTATCGTCGTGGGGGCGCTTGGTAAAGTTGCCGCTGGCAGGTGACAGTCGTTTCTGGTTGCGCGCGAAACAGGAAGGTGGGCGTTATTCAACAGCGGAGGCGCTGTTGTTCCTGCTGGAATTATTGGGCCTTGATGCGCAACGCGCGGCACTGCAAATTCAATTCGAACTGCATGTCTATGCCAACTTGCGCGCACGCGGCAACGCGGAACTGGCCGCGCAGTTTCTGGAAGACTCCGTGATCCGCACGGCGCTGCCGGAGTTTCTGGCGCAACTCCACACGCGCCGGCCGGAGCCTCAGCGCTATCAGGAGCCTCAGCGGTAAAACACCAAACTCAACCCGTCGAAAGCCGAGCTGCTGCCTTCGAGTTCGCTGGTCCCCAGCCAGAACTCCTGAAGATTGTCCGTGTTCGTGAGTGGAAACATCCGGCTGTAGGCCGGTTGACGCCGATGGCAAGCAGCGCCGGTTGCCATCGGCTCTCAGTCTGCGCCGAGCACAACACCTATTTCAGTGCCGTCCGGGGTACGCACAGCGGTAACGTAACCGCCGTCTTCAGCATTACGCATCGGCGCGATGCGAATGGTGATGATATCGCCCAGCGTGAACATGTCCGGCTTCAGGCCTTGGCGCATCATGTTGTTGCGGCTGTGCCCTTCGAACTCGATGTTGCGAGTGCCGCGTGCATCGTCGGTAACTTCCAGAATCAGTTTCATGTGGGGGTTGGCGAAGCGGGCTTCCATGACCTTGCCTTCGACCACAACGGTATTGCGGAAATCAAACTGCGCTGCCGAATGGTGGGCAAACGTCGGGGTGGCTGCCAAAACTGTCAACAGCAAGCCGGCTACTGCACTCATTAATTTTTTCACGGTCATTACCTCTCGTGGAGTTACTGAAAAATTTACGGGTTATTCCTGCACCATCTTCAGGCCGGCGGCCTCGTACAGCTCTGTCATCTCGTCGAGCCATTTCGGCTCTGAGCATTCGTAGGTCATCACGTGGTAGTCAGACATTCCCTGCCAGCGCTTGGTAGTGGTAAAGGGTTCTTCCAGCCACAGCGGGTCAGTCAGCGTCATTTCCGCAACGAGGACACGCGAGCCGTCTTCGAGTGGCGGATCCAGATAATAATCTTCGCGCACCGTGGCTTGATTGCTGTGTGGGTAACGTGAATCCACCTGGGTCTTGAGACGTGTGGTCTCGACGATCAGATGGTCGCCTTCCCAATGCGCTGTGGCGTAACCGTTGCGCTCGGGGAAAAAGCTCTGGGGATCGCGGATTTCGGCGCCGAGGTAGAAGCGGCGGACTTCGGAATGGGCTTCATAGATGACAAAAAGCTGGTCAGGACGCTGGATAATTTCCATCGGATAGCCGCCCGAGCCCAGCATCGAGCCCGGCATGCCGGAGCCAACGCAGGCATTGCCAGCGCCGTAGTTGGTGCCTTCAGTGACAGAGAGGAATTCGGCTTGCGCTGCCAGCGCTGCGGCCGTCAGTTTGGGTGCTCCGGGTGGTGGGTTAAAACCACCGGGGGCGCCGTTGCCGCGGAAGGTGGTCCAGGCGCCGCTGAAATCAGGTTGTTCCTGCGCCTGCGTGGTGGGCGCAGTGCCAAGAGTAGTGGCCAGGACGGCCAGCGCCATGAATACTGTGAGACTGCGTTTGGCTGTGAGACCGCGGTTAAATGTTGTTGTGATGTGCACTGGTATCCCCTCATTCGATAAACCGGTAAATGATATCGGGGCTTGGTCTTTCACGCCATGCCCGTGCTGCATGGAATCTTAATTGTTGCCCTTGAATTGCGGGGGACGTTTTTCATTGAATGCAGTCATGCCTTCGCTGCGATCCGGTGCGTGGATGCAGCGCTTGTAGAGTTCGATTTCGCGCTGGTAACCACCGTGTAAATCGTTTCTCAGCGTCGCGTTGAGAGCCTGTTTTACCTGTCTGACAGCGAGCGCTGACGCGGACTGGATGCTGCTTGCGACCTCCAGCACGGTGGTGAGCAGGCTGGACTGAGGCACTACTTTATTGAGTAGTCCCCAGGCCAATGCCTCCTCTGCGGAGAATTGTGCACAAGTCGTGCACAGTTCTTTGGCGCGGGCCAGACCCACCGCGCGTGGCAGCCATTGCGTACCCATTGCACCGGGTATGAAGCCGAGTTTCGGTTCGGGAAACGCGAAGCGCGCTTCGGGGCAGCCGTAGGCGAAATCGCAATTGAGCACAAGTTCCAGGCCGCCGCCGAAGGCCGCACCATTCACTGCGGCGATCACGGGCGGCGGGCACTCATGCATCGCCAGCATCATCTGCTCCAGCACGGCGTGCTGTTGCAACCAAAGTTCCGCAGAGATGCCGTGGCGTTCCTTGAGGTCAGCACCGGCGCAAAAACATTTGAGCCCGGTGCCGGTCAGCACCACTGCACGATACGAGTCAGGGTTTTCCGCCAAGTGTTGCCAGATGTTCAGCAACTCGCGCGTCATTATAGTGTCGAGTGCGTTGCTGACTGCGGGACGGTGCAGTTCGATGAGCAGCACACCCTCGTTGACGCGAGACGTGCGCAGGGTTGAATACGCCATGGTGTGCAACGCAGGCACTATTCGGCAGCCTGGGCCGCGTCTCGTTCTGCTGCGCGCTGGCCCGACAGGATGTTCGCCATGCCGTAGTTGCCTTCGGTGCAGGCGTATTCGAACAAGAGACCGTCGAGAGTGGTCAGTGGATACACTCCGCCCCAGGGTTCGTCCCAGGTCTCGGGGTCCTCGACACGGAAACTGTATTCCACGGTGTCAGCATCCTGCCGCGTGAGGCGTTCCGTCACGTGCATGTTCTCTGAGCCATTGCGCCACGCGGCATTTGGATGGAAGCCAAGGGTTTCAACCACGAGGGTGTCGCCTTCCCAGTGGCCAACCGAGGTACCGTTCCATTGCGGCAGGCCATCTTGTGGAGCAGCACCGCCACTGGTGGGGATGATGCGCGGGTCGCCCATTTCACCTTGAATGATCACGTAACCGGGACTCTGGAAAATCTGCAGATTACTGTTGTAACCACCGGGCAGAATCGGTGGCAAAGTGCTGGACCACACAATGCAGCGTTCGGTGAGTCCGCGCATCTCGGGGCCATCGTATTCATGTCCCAGCCGCACGGCGGCGCGGGCATCACGGCGCGCGATTGCGGTGTCATTCAGTGGCGGAATGCGCCCATTGGCAGGGAAGGTGATGATCGAGGTGCGCATGTTCTCCGACGTTTTACCTTCGTTTGCGCTTAGTGCATAAGTACCGAAGTCGTAGTGCACATCTTCAAGGGTGCCAGGTTCTGTTTCGTCGTCCTGATCAACGGTTTCAAGCTGCAGTTGCTGGTATTTCACGGCTTCGTCTGCGGTGAAGAATTCTTTTTCGCCGAGTTCGACTGGCCGTTCCAGCGGCGCGAGGGTGAACTCACTAAAGACGCCGGCGATATCCGGTTCGCCCCACGCGGTTTTTGGTTGTTGGGCATGCGCCGTGAATGATGCAGCGAGCAGCAGCAGGCTCAGCGCAGCATGGGTCTGCAATTTATTGTGTGAAGGTGTGTGTGTCATGGGCATTCTCCTCACTCGCTCCTCATTCGGCCGCTGGTTTGCGCAGGTGGCCATAGAGTTTTTCTTCGGCGTAGGGTTCACATTTGAATTCGAGCAGACGGTAATTGTCATCAACAATGCGATACAGCGGCATGCGCAGCGTCCATGGCTGCGAGTACACGGACGCATCATTGATCGTGGCTTCGTACTCCATGTGGTTCGGACCGAGCATGGTGTAGCGTTCGGTGATGCGGGCACCGGCACTCGCATAATTGCCGGCACGGTCCAGCCAGGTTTGGCCATTAAGGCCGCTGACGTCGACAACGAAAGTGTCCCCCTCCCAGTGTGCGTTCGACCAGCCCAGCCAGCTGTCGAGCGGCGCTTCTTCGGTACGACCCAGCGCGATGCGGCGCAGGCCGGTAGCGTACTGGTAAACGATGACGACCTCGTTGACGTTCTGGAAAATCTGGAAAGGGTAGGGCATGTACGTGGAGCGCGGCACACCGCCGAGGTAGCACTTGCCTTCGGGGTCCTCAAGCAGACGGTTGGTGAAATTGCTGTCGCGCTGGGTGAGTGCTTCCGGCAGATACGGAATCTTGCCGCCGTCGACTACGCCGAGGCCTGGTGGCACGGCAAACTGCGCACCGAGTGCGGACACGACCGGGTATGCGGCCACATGCGGTTCAATATTCCAGTGCGCGGTATTCAGGGATTGCCATACACCACTGAGATCAGGGTGACCGTCAGCAGCACGCGGGATTGCGACCAAGGGTTCAGCGCACACCGCGCGTACGACGAGCAGCGTGAGGGGCAATACAGCAGAGAGTATGCGCTTCATTGCAGGGGGTCGCCTGGTGCACGCGAGCCATCGAAAAACAGTTCGCGGCCATCAGCAAAAGTGATGTCGCGGCCCACGGCTTTGTTCGAGCCATCGCGTGCCTGGTAACCGCTGACGACAAGTTCGGAACCGACAGGAATGGTTGCTTTCGTCACGCCGCGCCGTATCAGCGCATTCGGGCTGCCGCCTTCGACCATCCATACGACAGCGGTGCCACTGTCATCTTTGACCTCGACATGAATCCACGAATGCGGATTGATGAGCTCAACCTTGGTCACGGTGCCGTGCAGGGTCACCGGTCGGCCGGCGTCGAATTCCATGGAAAAAGCATGATGGGCTAGCACGCCGCTGGTTGTGCCGAATGTGGCAAGCACGAGCATTGCGCAAGAAATAAGGATACCCAGAGCCGTTGACCGCATACTGCCCCCTTTGCATGTGCGTGAGTTCTGTCCGTAAGTTCCGGTCGTGATCTGCTGTCACTTTGAGTCCGGAATGCCAGCTCAGAATGCAGTGGGCGGTGGCGTCTGTCAATGCTGGAAAGGGTGCCTGACAAGTCCGGGCCAGTGGTGCACAATATCAGGTGTACCACGCTTGCCCATGGCTTGCCAAAAAGTACCTGCCAAATCGCAACGATCCAAAAAACTATTTCCAAAGGGGATAAATCCATGAAACACAGCCGTTTGTTTGCTGCAACCGCGCTGGCCTTGGCCGTGTTGTCCGGCTGCCAGCCTGCTGAGCAAGAATCGACCCAAGCCACCGACTCTGCCGCTGCACCCGCCGCCCAAACTGCATCCACTGCAGCCAATGTCACTACTGAGCGCCTGCTCAATGCCGACGCCGAGCCAGGCCAATGGATGATGAATGGCGGTACTTATGAAGAAACCCATTACAGCGCGCTGAATGAGATCTCGCGCGACACCATCGACCGCCTCAGCCTCGGCTGGTTCGCCGACTACGACACCAACCTGTCACAGCAAGGCACACCCCTCTATGTTGATGGTGTGATCTACGTCTCCACCGCATGGAGCTCGGTCTACGCATACGATGCACGTACCGGCGCGCAGCTCTGGCATTTCGACCCGAAGACACCCAAGGAAATTGCGATCAAGGTGTGCTGCGGTATCGTCAATCGTGGCATTGCTGCTTATGAAGGCAAAATCTACATCGGCGCACTCGACGGCAACCTGTATGCCATCGACGCGGCCACCGGCCAGGAACTCTGGCACAAGCAGACTGTTGACGTGGACAAGCAGTACACCGTTACCAGCGCGCCGCGCATCATCAAAGGCCAGGTCGTTATCGGCAACTCCGGTAGCGAGTTCGGCGTGCGTGGCTATCTCGGTGCCTACAATGCCACGACCGGGGAAGACCTGTGGCGCGTATACACCGTACCCGGCAACCCGGAACTTGGTTTTGAAAACCCGACCATGGCTATGGCTGCCAAGACCTGGAGTGGCAACTGGTGGGAACTGGGCGGGGGCGGCACCGTATGGGACGCTATCGTGTATGACGAAGTGAACAACCTCATCATGTTCGGCACCGGCAACGGCACTCCGTGGGATCAGCGCGTGCGTGATCCGGAAGGTGGCGACAACCTGTTCGTAGCCTCGATTCTCGCAGTGAATGCCGACAGCGGCGAGTACGTCTGGCACTACCAGACTACCCCGGGCGACACGTGGGACTATGATGCGATGAGCCCGATCATGCTGCTCGATCTCACTTTCGACGGCGTCGAGCGTCGCACCGTGGTACAGCCGAACAAGAACGGCATGATGTATGTGCTTGATGCCGCCACGGGTCAGATACTAAAGGGTGATGCGTTCACCGAAGTGAACTGGAACACCGGCATCGACATGGCCACCGGCCGTCCAATTGAAGTGCCGGCTGCCCGTTACGATCGCGACAACATCTACAACCTGGCTCCCGGTGTACAGGGTGGTCACGGCTGGCATGCCAATGCCTGGAACCCGGCAACCGGCTTGATCTACATTGCCGCACAGCGTGCGTACTTCGTCATGCGCACTGCCGAGAACTTCGTTGCCAATCCGCAGGGTACCAACCTTGGTATCGACATGGGCGCAAGCCTCCTCTATTACAAGGACAACCCGGATGCACCGCGTGAATTCGTCGGCTACGTGTCGGCGTGGGATCCGGTAGCGGGCAAGGAAGTCTGGCGCAGTGAAGAACTGGGTGGTCCGACGGGCGGCGTACTGTCCACTGGCGGTGGTCTGGTGTTCTCTGGCGGCGGCAACAACAACAACGTGTTCCGTGCATTCAACACCGAGACTGGCGCGAAAGTGTGGGAGTTCAACACCCAGACTGGCATGGTTGCCGCGCCGATCACCTATGAACTGGATGGCAAGCAGTACATCGCCGCCAGCGTTGGTATCAATCAGGCTGGCAACTACTACGCGCCGAACTATTCGCGTTTGCTTGTGTTCACCCTGGATGGCGCTGCAGTGTTGCCAGAACCCGTGAGCTTCACCGCACCACAGCTGAGCCCGCCGCCGATGACTGCCAGTGCTGAAGTCGTGGCCCATGGTGCTGAGGTCTATAATGCGAACTGCTCGACTTGTCATGGCAACGGTGGTGCGGCACGTGGCGCCAACTTCCCGAACCTGCTGGTGAGCCCGATGCTGCATTCGCAGGAAGGCTTCGACGCTATCGTACTGGGTGGCGCTCGGCAGCAAAACGGCATGGTGAGCTTTGCCGACCGCGTTACTGCGGAAGACAGTGCTGCAGTTTTGGCGTATCTGGTTTCGCGCGCCACCGAAGCGCTGGCTGCACAGCAGGCTCCGCCACCTATCCAGACAGCGCCAGAGCCGGCGGAAGATGTGCATGATGAAACTGAAGCTACCGAAGAAAATTAAGTAGATGAACAACGGGGTCAGAGTGGCTTGAACATCTCAAGTTGCCCTGGCCCCTTTTTTTGCCCCAGATTTATTCAAGTTTCCGCATTGGAGCTCGCGTCATGAAAAAAGCCTTGCTTGCCACGCTCGTTGCTGCACTTGCCGTTCCTGCCAGCGCCCACCATTCTGTCACCACCCATTTCGACATGACCCGCAGCATTGAAATCCGCGGCGTAGTCGTTGATTTTAAATTGCGCAGCCCGCATGCCTCACTTGTTGTCGATGGCCAAAGCTATATCGACGGCGTACTGCAGGATGAAACCGTGCAGCGCTGGGAGATTGAATCTTCCGCCGCGCCGGGCTTGCGCACGATGGGGATTACGCCGGAGACTTTCAAACCCGGCGACGCGATTACTGTTGTTGCGGCTCCCAACCGTCAGCCGGACTTCCGCTTCGTCAATTCTTCCAACTTCACCGACAGCAAGGGCACTCGCTACAGCCGCGCCACTGCGGTACGCGCCCAAAATGCAACGGTGGATGCCGTCTCAGCCCAGCAAGGCCTCGCGCGCATGGCAGGCCGCTGGAACGCCCCCGGCGGTTTTGGCCGCCCCGAGGGTTCGCCGTTGCCGCTGAATGAAACAGGGCGCGCGGCATGGGAAAGCTATGATGCGAAGTTGTCGCCGGCCAATACTTGCGAGCCGATGAATTTTCCCGACATGTTCAACGCGCCGTATCTGTTTGATGTCCAGGTGAATGGCAATGAACTCGTGATCCACAACCAGCCCTGGGAAGCAGTACGCACAATTCCCTTGGACAATACCGAAATTACCACTGTGCCTGCCGGCATCTTCGGTGTGGTGAAAGGACGTCTGGAAGGGACAACGGTAGTACTGGAAAGTGAACGCTTCCCGCCGTCGCGCTGGGGGCTTGGCAGTGCTACGCAATTTCTCGGCAGTGGCGCCGATATGCCTTCGAGTGAACAGAAGAGGCTGATTGAACGTTTTACCTTGAGCGAAGATGGCCTGACGCTGAACTACGACTACACGCTCGAAGATTCAACTTACCTCAGTCAGCCCTTCAACGGCCGTCTGCAATTCACCCGCCTGGCGGCCGCTACGCCGATGTATCCCTATGACTGCGTGGTGGAAGCCGCGTCGATGTTTTCGCGTACTCCGGAAGACGCAGCACTTCAGGTGGGGCAGTGAGCAGAAAAACGGCCATTGTCACCGGCGCCAGCAGCGGTATCGGCAGAGCTTGCGCCATCGGTTTGCTGAGGGCGGGCTGGCAGACGGTGTTTGTCAGTCGTCATGCCGAGGCGCTTGCAGCCGCGATACGGGACGCAGGCGAAGTGAATGCCGAGGCGCTGGCGCTGACCTGCGATATCAGCAATGCGGAACAGGTAGAGGAACTGTTTGCCAAGGTCATGGCTGCGTTCGGCCGCATCGACCTGCTGTTCAACAACGCGGGTATCAGCGGGCCGCGCGGCACGGTGGATGAAATATCGGTGACGGAATGGGAGCGCACTGTTGCGGTCAACATCAACGGCAGCTTCCTGTGCGCACGCGCGGCGTTTGCTGCGATGAAGCAACAACAACCGCAGGGTGGGCGCATCATCAATAACGGGTCCATTGCAGCCCACACACCACGCCCGCACACCTCACCCTACGCCGTCACCAAACACGCCATCATGGGTCTTACCAAATGTCTCGCGCTAGATGGGCGTCCGTTCAATATCGCCTGCGGCCAAATCGACATAGGCAACGTGCGCACCGAGATGACCGTGCCGATGGCACAGGGAATGTTGCAGGCGAACGGCGCGCAAATGAAGGAGCCGGTGTTCGAGCTGGCTCATGTGGTGGATGCTGTGCTCTACATGGCGAATTTGCCGCCGGACGCGAACGTTCAGTTCATGACCGTCATGGCAACGAAAATGCCGTATATCGGCAGGGGTTGAGGGCGGGATTGGATCCGGGACAGTCGGGTGGACTGCCCCGGGCTCACCCATTACTGCTGGAACACGACCTTGCCTTCCTTGATCGTGGTAACGACATTCAGCAATGCAGTGGTGTCCGTCATCGGATCACCGTCAATGATGACGATATCGCCGTACTTGCCGGCTTCCAATGTGCCAAATTCAGCGCCGTGCAGCGTCGCGATCGCTGCATTCTTGGTGATGATTTCCACGATCTGGCGTGGCGAGAACACCAATCCCAGCGCGCGCAATTCATCGTGCAGTGACTGTTTCGGCGGCCACTGCGTGTCGGTGCCATAGCCGTACATTTGACCGGCTTCTGCCAACAGGCGTGCATTTACCGGACCTTGGCCTGCGCTGGACAAGGTGTCCCAGGGGAACGGCCCCGCATCGCGGAACAAGGCCGCACCCGTGTCATCAAAATGCGGTACGAACACAGACAAAGTCGACGTCATCGGAATATTGGCGGCGATAATTTTTTGCAGCGCTTCCGGATTTTCATCGAGGCGGCCGACATGTGGTGTGTGCACCAGCATCGCCGGACCTGCGTCGACGGCCAGCGCTGCGTCTTGCACGCTCACCGCATGCACGATTGACGGCATACCCACTTTCTTGCCTTCTTCGACAATCAGTTTCAGTGTCTCGATTTCAGGACCGCCCGGCGTCGTGTTGACAACGGATTTCAGATAGTCGTAACCGTTGGCCTTTGCCGCTGCGATCATGCCGATGATGACTTCATTGGGTATGGCAGGGGCGGCACGCGTGGCGCCGCCGATACGCGCCGGATCGGTGCGTGCCGGATCACCCGGCTCTGCCGGGGCTGCGTCAGGATCGGCACCGGCCACCGGGATGAAGGTGCCGGTGAACAAGCGTGGGCCCTGCAGGGTGCCGCTCGCAATCGCCTGCTTCGCTTCGTTGATCGGCTGGCCATCAATCGCTGAAAGCACGGTGGTGAAACCGGCGTCGAGAAATTCCTGCATCTGCGCGGGAGCGCGTTCCATCAGCCAGGTATCCGGATTGCCTGTGATCACGTGACGGTGGCCTTCGACAAACCCCGGCATGACGGTTTTGCCGCCGGCGTCGATCACTTGCACGCCTTCTATGGACTGCGGATCGGCGCCGACAGAAACGATCCTGCCCTCGCGGATGACGACAGTGCCATTCTCGATGACGCCGCCGTTGCCATCCAGAATACGACCATTGGTGATGATAAGCGCGCCGATTTCGGTTGCCAGCGGTGCTGCGGCGGCGGGAGTGGCGGTGGTCGCCTCGTCATTACCGCTGCAACCGCCGAGAAGAATGGCCGCAGCGAGAATGGTTGTGAGCCTGTTTAGCATTTTCATCGGAAGTGTCTCATGAGTTTATTGTAGGTATTCGGCCCGCATCTGCCAGTGCTGACCGGGAGTATACAGAAAGTGCACTTATACGGGGCTCGATTCAGAGCAGCGGCGTACCGTCGGCGCGCGTGGGATTGTTGCGCTCCATCAGCAAGCCGTGCGCCCCCTCAAGCAGAGCGGGATGGCCCTTCACCGTGATTGTGTCGCCCGGCTTGAAGGTTTCTGCCGAATAACCGCGGCGGACCAGGTGCGTCACCGCGGAGCCGCCGTAACTGACATCCCATTGAGCAACCGTGCCGTCAGCGGCGGTCACTTCCAACGTCAGGCTCGGATGCGGATTGATGAAACGCCAGGCCTGCACCGTACCCGTCAGTTCAATTTCGCGCGCCTCATCGTAAATGCCGTTGGTGCTGTGATGGCCGAAGGCGAGCGCGGCCGCAAGGCTGAACCCGAGGGCAGTACCGAGTGTAGTACAAAGTTTTTTCAGATTGGTCATGGCAAGATCTCCTGGCTAATTATAAATGCAAAGGTCAGGTCAGTATTGGATGCGCTGAATCGGCGGATCGGTGGGATAGTCGCTGGGCATTAGCTTCAGGATCTCGCGCGAACCGTCCAGGTCGCAGGCCCACGGCAGCGACAGCGGATTGGGATCGCGTTCGGAGCGCACTTTGTACACCCAGGGTTCCTTCAGGAAAAAGGTGTCGATCGTTGTGACTTCCAGCACGAGGTCGCCTTCCGTGATCGAGTAACGTTCCGTCACTTCCTTCTGCGTTGATGAGGCGAGTTTGAAATCAGCGTTCAGTCCTTGCGGGTCGAAGGTGAACTTCGTGGTTTCGACGATCAGCTCGCCGTTCTCGTAGTGGCCGGTTGAGTGACCAAAATAAGTGAACTCATTGATGGCCGGTTGCGGGTGGCCGTGGCCATCCAGCCAGACGGTGCGCACCACGTCATCCTTGCCGTAAGTGAAGACAACACGGTCATCAAACTGTTCGATCTGGTGTGAATACGGATCGGTCCACAGATGCGGAATGGAAATCGGCGCGCAGTCATACTTCGGTTGGGCGGCCTCCTCGATCGCATCACGGTAGGCTTTGGCGCGCCCGGTCAAACGCGCATCATCTTGCTCCAGCAGCATGCAACGGAAGCCGTCGGCTCCCACGCACTGGCCCCATTGCCAGACACCGCGCAGATCCGGAATCGCGTCTTCCGCGGCCTGTGCAGAACAGGCACCGGTCAGCGCCAACGCTGCACATGGAATCACCAGGAATTTTTTTAAGGTAATAGCTGTATGTGTCACGTTCCCCTCGCAGAGCACTGGTTAGAAGCTCCATCATTGCGCCAATTCAGAGTCCGTTCAATCCCCGTCGACAAATAACCGCTGCCACAATTTCTCCACATTCGCAGATGGCGTTATTGCGCAACAAACGCCAGTGTTGTCATTGCCGGCGTTGGATGAGAGCCGCATGATACAGATCTACATTGGGCCGGCCGACAGCATGCAGCAGCCCCGGAATGAGCATTGCACACAGCAGGTATAATTTTTTCAGTGATTGAGTTCCTTCTTTTTCTGGTTTTGCTTGCGAGTGCCCCTTACTTCACCTTTCTCACCACTCTTTTCCACCACAAAACAAACCCGGAAATGAACATTACCGTGGGCGCAAAGCTTGCGATGATCCAGCCCCAGTTTGCCCACGGCGTGGTGCCGAAGCGCGCAAAATGTACGCTGCGGAAAAAACGCAGCCAACTGGTGGGGCGTTCAAAGTCGGTGAGGTCGTTATCGAACAAGTCGATCAGCGGATCCAGCGCGCGCGGGAAGCCCAGTTGAAAACCTGACACGCCCCAGGCCAGCATCAACACCAGGGTCCAGAAACCAAGACAGCTGTGCAACTGCCAGAGCAATGCGCGCTTGCTGCCGGGCCATATCACCAGCCCCTCATACCAGCGTGAACGTCCTTGCCACCAGAGGATGAGCCCGCTCAGGCTCATCAGCACAAACAGCAAGCCACCCACACCATTGACCACGCGCCCCCTGTCGCCCATGAACAGATCGTCGTGTAAATCTGCCAGCCACTCGACGGTTTTAATGGGCCAGGGATTGGCAACGCCAATATCTTCACCGGTGAACTGGTTGAAGTAGTGGGGGAAATATTCGCCGTCTTTGTTCAATACCACAAAGGCAGCTTGACCGGGTTCAAAGGCAGGAACGGTGAAGCCGAGCTCGTAGCCCACATACACTTCAGCCATGCGGGCGGTCAAAGCATCGCCTTCCAATGCCACGGCACCGGCGGGTGGCGTATCCACATATTTGGGCTCAAACGTGGAGTAGAACGGGGATTTCAGCAGAATGGCGCTGCCACTCAGGCTGATAACAAAGACATACAGCCCCAGGCCAATGCCCAGCCACAAATGCACCTGAAACAGCAGCTTGCGGAATCCGAGGGTTTGCGGGGCCTGTAACCACCGTTGCCAGCCATTCATAAACAGGAACTATTTGTCGTCAACACAGTGCGGGCGCTCAGCGGCCACCGCGTCCCGGGCCATATTCCGGTTCCCATCCGGTCGGCTCGGCATCATCAAGGTTGACAAGCACTGCATGGATTTCTGCAATCATGCCGGCCTTCACCGCGAAAAACTCTGCCACCAGGCGATCGCTGCGCGCGCCCGCCGGCATATCCTGAGGGCCATCCTTCATGCCGAAGCGCACGATCGAGAGCGCAATGCCGCGTTCCTCATCTACCACCGGAAACCGTCTATCCCAGATATTGCGACCCTGGAAGCGTCCCTCGTCAAAGGCCGCATTGGCGCTGACCAACGCACCATCACGCACCATACCGGTGGTTTGCCAGCCGTTTTCGATGCGCTTCACGTCCGGCATCATGTCGGCGCGTTTGTACGCAGGAGTGCCGTTGGTCTGGAATGCGCGCCAGTAACTTTCAGCGGCGGCTATCAGCCGGTAATACGAATCTCTTTCGGCTTCCGGAATGGAAAGAGTCAGCGCAGGGGACACTTCGGTGAGGGTGTCGATGTCCCACAGATTGTCCGCATCCCCCTCGTTGGCCCGGATCACTTCCACTTCAGTGATCCGGCTGTCCTGAACTTTCAGGCGCACCATCAGCATGGTCTTGCTGCTGTCGGCATTCAGCACCACGGCAACGGTGGCGGAGTCGCCCAGACGCGGGTTGGCTATATCCCAGCGATAGATAATTTGTTCAGCGCTGTCCCAAAAGGCTTGGTCGAGGCCGCCGAGCTTGCTGTTGGTGGTTATCCTGGCGTTGGCTGCCATTGGCACCGGGGCCGTATCGTTGGCGGTCAACGCTCTCAGCCAGGTGTCTGCAACGCCGCTGAGGCAGGCTCGGTCACAGTCGGCAGACTGCGCCAACGCAGAACCCGTGGGCAACAGGCCAGCAAAAATGGTTAGCAAAGCAAAGCGGATTGGTTTCATGGGGGTCTCCGGAAGGATTTTTATAGTTGTTATTGGCGTGCCTAGGGGTAAGTATAGAACGAAGTGGGCCAAGTACTTTGCTCATATGAAATAAAAACCGGCAGGTACGGTCCAGTTTTATCAATCAATGTATGCAAACGCGGAGGTGGGTATGAACCGAATCAAGCTATTGGCTTTAACTGGAGCGGCCGCGAGCCTCGGTCTTGCCGGCAACTGTGCCGGCGCCGAAATCGTGTTCATTGATGGCGGTTACGCCGAGCTGTGTTCAGAGTTGGCCCACAATACGGACCATACTACTGTTGAACTCACCGGTTCGCGTCTCGGCATTCCCACCGTTGATATATGCACACGTGCGATCGAAAACGAGGCTGCCACGCCTGAAGAAATGGCTGGTGTCTACAACAACCGTGGTGTGCTGCTGTTTGACCAAGGCAGGTTGGAAGAAGCCTTGAGTGATTTCGAGGAAGCAATACGCGTCCAGGATTCACTCGCGGCGGCGCACATCAACTGTGGCTACACGCTGATTGCACTGCAGCGTTGGGCTGACAGCATCGCGGCCTTCGACAAGGGTATAGCGTTAGGTCCCCCTAATCCGGCCAAAGCCCACTTCAACCGCGGCATCGCGCGCGAAGAGTTGGGTCAGGTGCGAGAGGCCTATCAGGACTACCTGAAAGCCTCAGAACTCAACCCGGAGTGGGCTGAGCCGAAGCTGGAGCTGGGACGGTTTGCCGTTCGTTGATTGCATCCTGGCGGGCAGCCGCAGTCGCCGTCCACCTATCTCACTCGTACGAACAGCAATAATCTGTCACCGTTTGCACCTTGAGTTTAAAGCGGTAGCCGGCCGGTACCTCGAAGCGCGTGCCAGCGGTGAAGTGTTGCCACACTGTGGTGCCAGGCAACTGCACGTCGAGTTTGCCGGTCAGGATCTCCATGGTTTCCTTCTGGTCGGCACCGAACTCATAGTCGCCCGGCAGCATGATGCCGAGGGTTTTCTTGCTGCCGTCGGCAAACAGCACGGTGCGGCTGGTAACCTTGCCATCGAAATAAATGTTGGCGGCTTTGACTACGGTGACTTTTTCAAATTGTTGCATGGGGCTTCCTGGGTATTGTGAAGGCTGTGTGTAATGACAAGGCTGTGTGTATTGGACAGGCGGTGAGGTTTACAGTGGCTATGCCACCACGGTCGCAGGATTCTAACGCAGTCTTGTACTCTACCCAACGCGCTCATTACCCCCCCCCCATTTATAGTGGCAATTTCGGGGCCGGGCCTTGCCAAGGCAACGAAATAACTGATTTTCCTTGCTGGGAAGCTGGATTTGCGGGGGCTTCCCTGTTTATTCTTGTCCTGCTCGCTATAGCACCAACTACCAATAGCACCAACTACCAATAGCACCAACAACCAATAGCACCAACAACCGATAACTTCAGAGGGTAATTGCAATGGTACAGAAATATGCAGGTGGCTGCGCCCACCACGCCACTGGATCCGACAAGGATCCGATCGACAACCACACCTGTCATTGTTCCGTGTGCAAACGCGTGACAGGACAGCCCACCACCCACGTGGTGTTCTTCAACCACAAAGATCTGTCCGTAGCGGGCGCCGGCACGCTGAAACGCGTGCCGTTCAACGACCAGAATCCAAATGGTCCGCTGGAACTGTGCCTGTGCGAAACCTGTGGCACGCCGATCATGCTCGACGACAAACAGAAACGCATTCGTGTGATCGTGCCAAACCTGATGGGCTACGACGGCAAAAAACTGCCCGCCACCTATCATGCGTTCTACGATCCCGCCACTGGGGTACCGAAGCCCAGTGACGGCCGCCCTGTTCAGGCAGGTCTGCGTCCTGAGTTCGTCTGGCCGAAAGGCGCCTGATAAAAAATACAAGGCTCCAAATGAAAATGGCTCAAGGGGTAAACCTTGAGCCATTTTTTATGAACCGGCAAAAGTTCGCTTTACTAAGCTGGTTATTGAATTTTCTGGTCTGTTGAACAACTACACCTGCCGATCTCCATCGCATTGACTTCCTTCAGTGTCGTATTCGGCAGTGCTTGTTGCTGCAGGCTCAGCGTGAAGGTTCCTGCTTCCATCTCACGCCACTCCCAGGTTTCGGTCATATGCCACTTGATTTCCTTGGCGTCGGCGTCGACGAGCAGCAGGTCGTATTCCAGCGATCCGATGCAAACACCGTTACAGTCGGCGATATTCACTTCTACTTCCATAGTAATGTCGGTGCCGGTCTGTTGTTGCGAAAGAATGCGCGCTTCGCCGTGGCATACATTGACCCAGACTTCCGCTTGGGCAGGCAGGGTCAGGCCAAAGCCAAGACCAAGTACAGTGGCCAGGATCTGGCTGGATTTTTTGAAAGGCAACATGTCACTCCCCTTGCGCATTTTTTTGCATCAGAACCGCGAGTTCACGGTAATTGCCCTGCATCTCCCAGGTGCCGGTGTAACCTGCCGGGAGCACGAGTGCTTGCCCTGGTGTGAATGCATGCGCAGTGCCATTGGGCTCGGTCAGAATCAGTTTGCCGCTCAGCACCAGCACAAATTCATCACTGTCGTTGGGGCGTGTGCGGTGGTCAGTTGTCGCAGGCGTCGATTCGAAAATGGAGGCCCTCAATTCGGTTCCGTTAAACAGCGTGGCCACATTCATGTTCAACTCGCCGGCAACCAGAATATCGATGTAGGCATCGGGTGGAACTGCGGTAAGGCCAAGGCCGGCCATCTTCTCCGGGTCCAGACGGACCGGGACAGGGGAGGCGCTGTCGGCAGCTTGCGCCAGTGTGCCAGTTAACAGCAGTATCAATACTGCGATCTTCATTGCAACGGGTCTGCGCATTAATCTTCTTGTTGGGTTTATTGGTAGCATTTCTCGCTCCATTTTCGGGTAAGTGTGGGCAATAGTACACACATCACAGTGGGCAGACATAGAGTGGCTTCCCCATCTCTCCGGATCACGTTACCCTGATCCCGTTGCACCCCTTACAATTGCCTCGAAGAAGCGTGGAAACGTCAGGAGAAAACTATGCTTGCCCGATTTAAACAGGCTGGACTCGCCGTAGCGCTGGGCCTGGGCGCAATGAGTGCCCAGGCGCATTTCTCGCTGGAGACGCCGGCCTCGTGGATCGCTCAGGATGAGATGGGCGACCCGCAGAAGCTGGCACCCTGCGGCGGGACTATGGCAGATGGCGGCACCCGCACCGGCGGGGTGACTGACGTGCAGGGCGGGTCCATGACCGAACTCGCGATTATTGAAACGGTCTTCCACCCCGGCCACTATCGCGTTGCACTGGCGCGCCGTGTGAATAGGTTGCCGGCCGATCCGCCCGCGGTGATGCACGATACCGCAAACGGCCCACGCTCAGACTACGCACCGATCGACCCGAACCCGCAAGCGCCGATACTGCTCGATGGTCTGTGGCAGAACCAGGAGCGTCGTACCGGCCTGCTCGAAACCACGATCCATATTCCGAACATAGACTGTGAAGGCTGTGTGTTGCAGGTCATCCAGTTCATGGAAGAGCATCCGGGTGTGCGTGAAGGCGGCTTCTCGTACCATCACTGCGCAATGCTGAACATCAAAGCCGACACAAGCCAGCCGCTCGACAGTGGCTGGTGAACACATCACAACCAAAAGAGAAGTGGGAAAAGCAATGAAGAATTTCGACCATGTAGTCACCGTAGACAAAAATATACACGCCAAACTCCGGGTCAAGCCGAATCCGGATTTCGCACATGCCAAGGGCCTTAATGTGGCGGCAATCTCGCTGAGTGAACTGAGCGGCTGCACCGGCAATTTTCCGGTTGTGTTCGTGCAAAGTCCCGACAGCAAGAGTTTTCGCCCGGTCGCACTATTCGGCTTGCGGCCCGGTGAAAATGTGTATTACGGCGCTGACGGCTGGGATAGCTCCTATGTCCCGATGATCATCCAGGAGCATCCGTTTCTGGTTGGCTTTGATGATCGCCTGGAAGACAGCAAAACGCTGACAATCTGCCTCGACACGAAGAGCCCTTTCCTCAGTGAAGAGGAGGGTGTCGCCTTGTATCACGAAGGCGGCGTGGAAACCGATATGCTGAAATACCACAGGCAGCTGCTCGCACAAATCTTCGAAGGTGAAAAGCGCACGGAGCAGTTCACGCGCAAGCTGGTTGAGATGGATTTGTTGGCGCCTATTGAGCTGATCCTCCAATCGCAGCAGGACATGGAGATGCGCAAGATAGCGGGCTTGTTTACTGTGGATGAAGGCAAACTAAGAGGCTTGCGCGCCGAGCAGTTGCTGGAGTTGCACCAGCTGGATTTTTTGCCGGCCTGTTACATCATTCTTGCGTCCCAGTTCCAGTTGCACAACTTGATCAAGTTGCGCAACCGGAAAACCGGAGAGGTCGTGAATTACCGTATCGATCTGCCACAACCGGGTGCGGCCAATGCGGGAGTTCCCGTCGCCTGATCAGTTCAAGCGCCGAGCGCCAGCCGCTCCTCCCGGTTTGGGTCATTGCTCAATACCACCTCAGAACCAAACATCATCGTCGGGTATGCGTCCGGGTTGAAGGCCGGCCAGTGAGGCATGTCGGCATGATCGGGATTGCCGGTTCTGGCGAAGGCAGCCCAGGCTGCGCTCATCACATGGGCAAGCTCATAACGGCCGGGGCCTGCGCCAGTCATGGAGGCGGCAACATCCACATTGTTGAACACGAAGGGAATGTCGAGGGTGTGGTAGGAACCCATGCGGTTGTCGTGCACTGGCGAATACCAGTTAAAGTAATAAAGGTACGAAGGCGCGGTTCCCTGGGCATGTTTCAAGCGGTTCAATAACTGCGCGTTTCGGCGCCGGGTGTTGTCCGACTCGGCCACCAGCCACTGCATGCGGCTTCTCAGTTCCGGATAACGGCCACGATAGAGGCTCAGCAATTCCTGGCCTTTCGCCGCATCATTGCCCGCAAGGCTCGCCGTGAACAGTGACTGCATCTCGGCATCTTCAAGTTCAAAAGGCGGCGGCCCCAGCCAGCCGTTTTCAGTGGCAGTGGAGCCGGCCAGCAAGGGCACAGTCGCAGAGAATTCCGGCGCAGTCGGGTCCCACTGATGGCGGGGGATCACGGTACCGTCGATCACGGGGCCGGAGGCAAAACCGGGGATTGCAGGTTCACTGTACAGCGCTGCTTGTATCTGTTGTGGTGTCACACTTTGCAAGCGATCCAGCTGCGTGTTGTTGATGCCGAGTTTCCCCAGAAAGCGTTCTGTTGCCGCACTGGCATCCGTGGCAGGAACGCCGCGCAGGGCTGCGCCGCTTTGCGCAATCGCTCGATGAAAGAGTCCGCTGGCAGAGGGCATGGCCATCATTGTTGTGGTCTTGCCGCCACCGCCCGACTGGCCAAAGATGGTGACACGGTCAGGGTCGCCGCCGAATGCGGCAATATTGTCTTTTACCCACTGCAGTGCCGCTACCAGATCCTGCACACCAGCGTTGGTGGCACCCGCCCATTGCTCGCCGCCGATGTCGGCCAGATGCAAGAAGCCGAAAATGTTGAGGCGATGGGTCACCGACACTACAACTACATCTTCTTTTTTCGCCAGATAGGTGCCGTCGTAGATCAGGTAGTTGCCGGAACCGGAATTGAAACCACCACCGTGCATCCAGACCAGCACGGGCCGTGCAGCATTGTCGGTGCCGGGGGTGAATACGTTGAGCTTCAGGCAGTCTTCGCTTTCTTCTTCCAGTCGATTCATCGCCAGTACAACGGGAGCCGGTTCGCCAACGCCCGGTTGCTGGAAGGAGCGGGTGCCAACCTGAAAATGATCGCGTACACCAGACCAGGCAGCGGGTGGCTGCGGCGGCATGAAACGGTTCGCGCCCGCCGTGGATGCACCATAAGGCAGGTTCCAGAATTGCTGCACCTCTTCCCGGACCAGGCCGCGTACAGCGCCGTACCTGGTGCTGACCGTGTTGCCGGGGCGAGACAGACGCAGGTCCTGGGAGAACACTCCCGAAGACAGTCCGTTCAAGCTGAGAAAAGCAGCTCCGCCAGCCGCTGCTTGCAGAATTGACCGTCTATTCACCATCGCGTTTTTCTTGTTGTTGGTAGTCATAAAAGTTCTCACTCAGTAATGGGAGAAATGCGCAGCACCGCTCCCGGGTTGTGATCAGTCAGTACGTATAGCAAGCCATCAGGTCCGGGGCGCACATCGCGAATGCGTTGTTGCAGTGCTTGCAACAGCGGTTCCCGGGCCAGTGCCACGCCCTCATCGCTGAAGGCAATGCGTTGCACGTGGCCGGTCCCCGGCGTGCGGCCCATCACCATCGAGCCGACAAAGGCATTGCCCTTCCAAAGTGGAAATGCGTCGCCGGTATAAAAGCTGAAGCCGGAAATGGCGATGGACGGAATCCAGATCATGAAGGGAGCTTCCAGATCTGCGCGTTCGGTCAGTTCGCTGAGAGTGGCCCCGTCGTAATCGCGACCATAGGTAACAAGCGGCCAGCCATAGTTGGCGCCGGCGTTGATGATATTCACTTCATCGCCACCGAGCGGGCCGTGTTCGTTTTCCCAGAGCGCGCCACTCACCGGATGCAGCGCCAGACCTTGCGGGCTGCGGAGTCCGAGTGCATAGATTTCCGGCAGCATGCTGACGTTGCCGATAAAGGGATTGTCGTCCGGCACCGAGCCATCATCACGCAAGCGAATGAGCTTGCCACCATGATCGCGGCCATCTTGCGCGCGCTCCTGCTCCTGGCGCTCACCGATGGTCATGTAGAGCATGCCGTCAGTGCCGAAGGTCATGCGGCCGCCGAAGTTGGTGGGGGAGGTGCTCCAGGATTGCGCAACAAAGAGTTCTTCAAGATCGTTCAGACGTTCGCCATCAAAATGGGCTCGGGCAAGAGCGGTGGTACTGCGAGTGCCGTCTTCGTGAGCCTTTGCATAACTGAGGTATAGAAGTTGATTGTTTGCAAAATCCGGATGCAGGAGCACATCGAGCAGGCCGCCGAGCACCGTAATCTTCACTTCCGGCACACCGGGGATCGGGGTCGGATCAAGCACGCCGTCGTGAATCAGGCGCAAACGTCCGGCGCGTTCAGTGACCAGCAGGTCGCCATTGGGCAGGAAGGCAATGGACCAGGGATTGGCGAGACCATCGGCTACCTTATCCACTTGAATCTTGTATTCGGTGGTCTGGTAGATAACAGGAAACTCAGGCAGTGCTGGCGCCGCCGTGAAATCCTGCGCATTGGTAAGCGTGCTGGTCAGAGTGGCCAGAAGAAACAGCAGGGACAGTTTCATGACAGTGCCTGAGGCTGATGGAAGGTGCCACGAAGAATAAAGAGGCAATCCCGCGCTGTCCATGCCGGATTAAGAGATAATGTGGCGATAAACTCAGGCATTAACGGGGAACCCATGAGTACGCTCAACAAAAATCCAGCCACTATCCAAACTGCCGATTACAGTAAACATGCCAAATTGAAAGTGAAGCCGAATCCGGGGTTTGCCCACGCCAAAAACCGTAACCTGGTGGCAGTGAGCGTAGCGGAACTCGGCATTTGTTCGGGCAATTTCCCCCTCGTGTTCGTCAAGGCCCCGGAAGACAAGCGCTATGTGCTGATGGCAATGCTGGGCTTGAAGGCCGGCGAGAACATGTATTTTGGCGAGCAGTTCTGGGAGTCCACCTATGTGCCGCTGGCGGTCCAGCGTCACCCCTTCATTGTGGGCATTGATGAGCGTGTGCAGGATAATGAGCAGCTTGCGACGTGTCTGGAGATGGACAGCCCCTTCCTGAACGAGAAAGAGGGCGTTGCGCTGTTCAATGAAGACGGCGAGGAAAGCGAGACCCTGCGCAACGCGCACCAGTTGCTCAGCAGCATGTTTGAAGGCGGCAAGTTTACCGGGCAGTTCATCCAGAAATTGGTGGAGTTGAATCTGGTGGTAACGCTTGATCTCTCCCTGCAACTGCGCAATGGGGAGATGCACAAGGTCTCAGGGTTGTTTACCGTGGATGAAAACGCTTTGAAGGACCTCAGCGCTGAACAGTTGAAGGAGTTGCAGGTGCTTGGCTTCCTGGCGCCCTGCTATCTGATGCTGGTCTCACTGTACCAGTTGAACCAGTTGATCAGGCAGCGCAACCGCAAGGGTCTGGAGCAGATAACGGGTTTTCGCATCGAATTGAATGGGCAGGTTCGGGCGACTGAGTAAGCATTGCCCTGAATTTTATTCCTGCGTGTCCTCTTCGGATTCCTCGGACAGGTCTTCAGGCTGTTCTTCCAGTTCTTCCTCTTCTGCGCTCGCCGGTGTCACTATAGGTTGTTCAGCTGCAGTCTGGTCTGCTTGTGTCTGCTCTTCCTGGAGCGCAGCTGCGCGCACCACTTCGTCAGTTATCTGGTTCGTGTCGCTTGCTCCCACATATATCGGAAGGTTGGCTGTATTGTCATCGGCCTGCCCTGCAGGGTCCTGAGCGGGTGCCGGGACGTTTGCCGCGGATGAATCCGGATCACGAGTGCGGCGATCAGCTCGCTCCCTGTCATCGGAACGCTCACTACGATCACCATCGTGGTCACTATAATACCGATCACGGTCTTGATTCTGGCGGTAACCAGAGCGGCCTGACCAGCGTGCTGCATAAGCTGCATCGCGTACTGCAGCAGCCGCGGCCCATGAGGCCTCTGCGGCATCCTGTGTGGCGCGCGTCTGCGCCTGCTGCAGTTCCAACATTTCAAGCTGCACGGCAAATTCCCTGTCTTCTGCGAGGCCGGGCTGCGAAAAATTCCGGGTGATGAGCGTGCTGGTATAGCCCGTCTCGCACAGCAGGACAGACCCGATCTCCTCCTCCACGCCACTGACCCAGTGCGCGGTGAGATTGCCGGTTTCGACGCAGTTTGTGGCATTGCCATCGAGTGC
Organism: Klebsiella pneumoniae; assembly: GCA_945902215.1. Taxonomy (GTDB): domain Bacteria; phylum Pseudomonadota; class Gammaproteobacteria; order Pseudomonadales; family Pseudohongiellaceae; genus CAILUG01. Next base: position 58,304 of record CAMDML010000001.1, read on the forward strand.
GTAGTTGAGCGCCACCGGCGTAGTACCCAGCAGGCGACCCGACTCATCGGAAATATAGGCGCCTTGCGGCTCCGAATGGATGTGCAGCGTGGCCTGCGAGGCGCAACCGGTAATGAGCGCCGCGGCAAGCAGGGAGAGCGCCCGTCTTGAGTAGTGGTTCATGAGCATTACCCCGGTGAGCCTTGTGTCTGTTTCGTATGGCTCGCAGCTTGCCACGCTCTGGCTTAACGCAATCTGAAGCCAGAGAGCCAGCCCTTACGCCTGTATGCCCTGGCTCAGCAAATAATCTTCGTAGTTACCTTTGAAGTCGACTATTCCGGTTGGCTTCATGTCGATAATACGGGTGGCCAGTGATGACACAAATTCACGGTCATGGCTGACGAAAATTTGGGTGCCGGGGAAATTTTCCAGGGCCAGGTTCAGGGCCTCGATGGATTCCATGTCCAGATGATTGGTGGGCTCATCGAGGAAAAGCAGGTTGGGGTTGGTCAGGCTGAATTTTCCAAACAACATGCGGCCGCGTTCTCCACCCGAAATTACCTTTACTGATTTGGCCGAGTCATCCCCCGAAAATAACATGCGGCCCAGCGAACCACGCACCAGTTGGTTGTCGCCATTTGTCCATTGTTTCATCCAGTCAAACAGCGTCACGTCATCGCCAAATTCGGTTTGATTGTCCTGCGCGTAATACCCGGACTCTGCCTGCTCAGCCAATTTCACTTTGCCGCTGTCGACCGCCAGTTCGCCCAGCAAGCAGCGCAGCAAAGTAGTCTTGCCCGCACCATTGGGTCCGATAATGGCAACACGCTCGCCTGCTTCTATCTGCAAGTTGAGTTTTTTGAACAAAGTGCGATCAAACGTTTTGCTGATGTTCTCGGCAGTAAGCGCTTGGCGATGCAGTTTTTTGTTTTGCTTGAAGCGAATGAAGGGGCTGATACGGCTGGACGGTTTCACATCTTCCAGTTGGATCTTGTCGATCTGCTTTGCGCGCGAGGTCGCCTGTTTGGCTTTGGACGCATTGGCCGAAAAACGGCTGACAAAACTTTGCAGATCAGCAATTTGTTCCTTTTTCTTGGCATTGTCGCTCAGCAGTTTTTCACGCGCCTGCGTTGATGCCATCATGTAGTCATCGTAGTTGCCGGGGTAGACCCGGAGCTCGCCGTAATCCATATCGGCAATGTGGGTGCACACCTTGTTCAGAAAATGCCGGTCGTGCGAAATAATGATGATGGTGCTCTTGCTCTCTTGCAGCACGCCTTCGAGCCAGCGGATGGTATCGATGTCGAGGTTGTTGGTAGGCTCGTCCAGCAGCAGTACTTCAGGCTCGGAGAACAAGGCCTGGGCCAGCAATACCCGCAGTTTCCAGCCCGGTGCGATACTGCTCATGGGTCCTGCATGCTGATGCAGAGGAATATCCAGGCCCAGCAACATTTCACCGGCGCGCGATTCGGCGGTATAACCATCCAGCTCGGCAAACCGCACTTCGAGTTCGGCCACCTTCATGCCGTCCTCTTCGGACATTTCAGCCAGTGCATAAATTCTTTCGCGCTCGGCCTTTACCTGCCACAGTTCTTCATGGCCCATGATGACGGTATCAAGAACGGAAAACTCCTCGAAGGCAAACTGGTCCTGGCGCAATTTGCCGAGCCGCACAAAAGGCTCCAGCATTACTTGGCCACCGGTGGGCTTGAGCTCACCTCCCAGAATTTTCATCAAGGTGGTTTTGCCGCAGCCGTTCGCGCCGATCAGGCCGTAGCGATTGCTGTTGTTGAATTTGACAGAAACGTTTTCAAAAAGGGGTTTCGCCCCAAATTGAATCGTGAGGTTTGCGGTAGAAATCATGGGGAGTGGTAAACACTGCAGGCGGAAAGAAGGCGCGTATTTTATGCGATAAAGGCGGGCGGTGTAACCTTAAAAGGGGGCGCAAATTGGTAGTTTCCGCAGCGGTTGCAAGTGACAGCTATAGTGGGGTCAATAAAGGCCACATTTTGTGCTTGATTGGCGCCATTCCCTGAGAGCAGAACCCCCTGTAACATCCGCCCGTGTTCAGCAAAGAATGCACAATGAAAATGCGCCACATTCCCCGGGGGGATCCAAACATGCGTAGCCCGATTTTAACTGCTTTTTCTGCCCTGACGCTGGTCATGGTCGCAAGCCTTGCCGGCTGTGGCGATGCCACCGTTGACGCGAACAGTGCCGCCGTTGCTGCGGCTGACCTTGCACCTGAAAGTGCAGCGCCCGCGAACCCGGAAGCCGAATGGACGTCTTACGGTCGCGACTACAGCGAACAACGTTACAGCCCGCTCACCCAGATTACCCCGGACACCATCAGCCAGCTGAACCTTGCCTGGTTTGGCGATCTTGCCGAACGCGGTGGCAGCTATGAAACGACGCCGGTTGTTGCCAACGGGCGCATTTTTGTCAGCTCGCCCTGGAGCAAGGTCTATGCCTTCGACGCGAAGACCGGGCAGCAGTTGTGGAAATATGATCCGCGCGTCCCCGGCGCCTTCGCGGTAAAACTGTGCTGCGGCATCGTGAACCGCGGTGTTTCAACGTACAAAGACATGATCATCTGGGGTACGCTCGATGGCCGCCTCATGGCCGTGAAAGCAGAGACTGGCGAGCTGGTGTGGGAACGCCAGGTTACCGATCCTGAACAGTGGCACTCCATTACCGGTGCACCACGCATTGCCAATGGCCGCATCTTCATCGGTGAAGCAGGTTCCGAATTCCACATGCGCGGCTATATGGCGGCTTATAGCGCGGATAGCGGTGAAGAGTTGTGGCGCTGGTGGGCCGTGCCCGGCAATCCTGCGCTGGGCTTCGAACAGCCCGAGCTGGAAATGGCTGCCACCACCTGGAAGGGTGAATGGTGGCTGACCGGCGGTGGCGGAACTCCGTGGGATGGTATTGTTTACGATCCGGTCACTGATCTGGTCATCATCGGTACTGGCAACGGTGCGCCGTGGCCGGCAGAAGTGCGTTCACCAGGCGGTGGGGACAACCTGTTCACCTCGTCGATTGTCGCCCTGGATGCATCCACCGGTGCCTACCGCTGGCACTACCAGGCGACGCCGATGGACAGCTGGGACTTCGACAACACCCAGCAACTCGTCACCGCCGACCTCGTGATCAATGGCGAAGAGAAACATGTCGTCATGCAAGCGCCGAAGAACGGTGTGTTCTACGTGATTGAAGCGGCTACCGGCACAGTGATTTCCGCAGACCTGTTTGTACCCTCAGCGAACTGGATGACGGGCTTCGACGACAACTGGCGCCCGATCCTCAATCCCGATGCCAACTATGGCGCGTTCGGCGACCGTGGCTTCCACGTGGTGCCTTCCGCTGGCGGTGCGCACAGTTGGCACCCGATGGCCTTCAATCCCGGCACGGGCCTGATGTACGTTCCGACCAACTACGGCAGCTTCCCGCTTGTTGCCGAGGCTGGCGCGAAAATGGGTAATCAGCTTTTGTCGATCAATGTCGGCAAGCGTCCGCAGCAGGAAGCGCCGGTGCTTGAAGGCGCAGGCTCCTACCTGCTGGCCTGGGATCCGGTAAACAGAAAACCCGTCTGGGAACAGCGCATGGGCAGTTCGCGCGCTGGAGTCATGACAACGGCTGGCAATCTCGTCTTCCAGTCGTCGGGGCCGATTTTCTCGGCCTTCCGTGCTGATACGGGCGAACAAGTCTGGACCGCGGAAACACAAGCCGGTGTTGTTGGCGGCGCGGCGAGCTATGAAGTCGATGGCGAGCAGTATGTCGCTGTAGTAGCCGGGCAGGGTGGTGGCCGTGGTGGCTACTGGGCACCGAACTATGCGCGGTTGCTCGTGTACAAGCTCGGCGGCACTGCGGTGCTGCCTGAGCAGGTGACCTTCACTCCGCCGGAACTCAATCCGCCGGCTGATTTCGGTGATGCTGCTTTGCTTGCGCAAGGTGAGATGCATTACAACGAACACTGCGCCAGTTGCCACGGCAACAGCGGGCGGGTCAGTAGCTTGTTCCCGGATTTGAAATACGCCGCGGCACTGGGCAATGCTGATCTGTTCAATGCCATCGTCATCGACGGGGCACTACAGAATAACGGCATGGTGTCGTTTGCTGAATTCCTGACTCCCGCAGAGGCCGACTCGATTCGTGCCTATGTGGTGAGTCTGGCGAACATTGCGAAGAACGCACCACCACCGCCAGCGGGCGGTCCCGGTGGCCCGGGCGCTGCAGCTCCTGCTGCGGCACCGGCGCCAACTCCAACTCCAACTCCAACTCCTGCACCAGCCGTACCCGTAGTAACGCCGGCCGCGCAACCCGAAGTGCACCAGAATTAATATTTCGGAAACAATTCGGGGTCAGAGAAAAACTCTCTGGCCCCCAACTAACACGGTCAACAAAAGAGGGAGAACCCCCGCATGAAAACGTATAACCTTGCCCGCGCTCTGGCTGTATCGACTGCTTTGCTGCTCATCCCGGTTGCAGAACCGGTGTTGGCGCAGCAGGTGACCATGGAAACGTTGCTCGACCGCATTCAGATCGAAGATTTCCTCACAAAGTATTATTACGACCTGTCGGAAGGCGAAAGCCATGCCTTGTCAGAGTACTTCACTGAAGATGCGCTGCTTGACGTTGACGGCACCATTGCCAACGGTCATGCGGAAATCGCCAAGCTGTACGAACGCCCCGCGCCCGACCCCAATGCCCCGCCGGTTGCACCACGCGGTCGCGGCCATATGCTGCTGACCAATCCGGTTATCGAAATCAACGGTGACGTCGCCATTGCGCACGTAATCTGGACCGGGGTCATGAATCAGGGTGTCGGGCAGGCGCCCAGTCTTTACGAACAAGGTCGTGAAGACACCGAGCTCGTGAAAGTTGACGGCAAGTGGCTGATCTCCAAACGCTACATCAGTTCCGACAGCGGCCTGCCGGACAAGTATGACGCCACCTATGAACCCCGCGAGAACCCGCTTGGCCAAACCCGTTAAGTAATTCGGGGCAGTCCCCGAATTCGTCGTATCACGAGGTATTATTTTGCTGCATTTCTACAAAGGCTCAATTCTTTTCACCATCGCCTGTCTCGTGTTGGGCGCTTGGTATGGCTGGTTTCTGACGGGCACCGTTGTTGGCACGTTGTCACTGTTGTGGATCGTGGTGGTGTTGTCGATTCTTGAGGTATCGCTCTCGTTCGATAACGCGGTGATCAACGCTTCGGTGCTCAAGGAAATGGATGAGCTCTGGCAACGCCGCTTCCTGACCTGGGGCATGGTCATTGCGGTATTCGGCATGCGCATCGTGTTTCCGCTGGCGATTGTCGCCATTGCTGCCGGGCTCGGCCCCGTCGACGCAATTACCCTGTCGCTCAACGAGCCGGAAGAATACGAAGCGATTGTAAGCAGTGCGCATACCGGTATTGCCGGGTTTGGCGGTGCGTTTCTGGCTATGGTTGGTTTGAGTTTCTTTTTCGATGGTGAAAAAGATGTGCACTGGATTGAATGGCTGGAGGAAAAGCTCAAAACCATCTCCAACATCAAGGCGGCGGAAATCGCGCTGTTGCTGGTGTGCCTGTATTTAATTTCGTTGACCCTGCCAATGGATGAGGCGCTGACTTTCATGGTGTCGGGTTGCCTGGGCCTCGTGACTTTTATTGCCGTGGAAGCCATGGGCACACTGCTCGAGATGCGGGAGCAGACGCTGGCATTACAAGGTGCCGTTGTGCGTTCGGGTCTGGGCGGGTTTATCTACCTCAACATTCTCGACAGCTCGTTCAGTTTTGATGGTGTAATCGGCGCTTTCGCTCTCTCCAACAACATGATCGTGATTGCGCTGGGTCTCAGCATCGGTGCCCTGTTCGTACGTTCGATGACCATCATGCTGGTGAAGAAGGGCACGCTGGCCGAATATCGCTACCTGGAACACGGTGCGTTCTGGGCGATCATCGCCCTGGGCGCGATCATGTTGCTGTCAGCACGCTTCCACATTCCCGAAACGATCACGGGCTTGATTGGTGCAGTAATGATCGGCGCATCGCTGTGGTGGTCTGTGCGCCACAAGAGGCGCTACCCGAATGGCGAAATGGAGCACTGATGGCCCCCACTGAAGCACTCGCAGCATATGTCGTCGACAGTAACTTCGACGCACTGCCAGCCGATGTCGTTACTGAAGCCAAGCGTGCCTTGCTCAATTATCTGGGCTGCGCGCTGGGCGGCAGCATCGAGCCGGCACTGTCGGTAGCGATCACCACCCTGGCGGAGTTTTCCGGCAAGGCCACCGCCTGTGTGCTTGGCCGCAGCGAACTTTTCGATCCCTTGCATGCCGCGCTGCTCAACGGCATCGGCTCGCATGTGCACGAATACGACGACACCACTCCCAAGAATTATGTGCACCCCAGCGTGCCAGTCGCATCGGCGCTGTTTGCTTATGCCAGTGCCAATGCTGTTTCCGGGCGTGATTTCGTGCACGCGTTTATTCTCGGCTTCGAAGTTGAATCGCGCATTGCTGATTCCGTATACCCTGCGCATTACGCAGCCGGCTGGCATATCACATCAACCGTCGGCGTGTTCGGTGCGGCGGCGGCGATCGGCAAGTTGCTGAAGCTCGACAAGCGCCAGATGGTATGGGCCTTCGGTCTCGCCGCCACGCAGTCCGCTGGTATCCGCGAAATGTTCGGTTCCATGGCCAAGTCCTTTCAGCCGGGCAGGGCCGCGCAGAATGGTTACACCGCGGCTTTGCTGGCACGCGCGGATTTCAGCGCAGGAGAAAAGGCCTTGGAAGGTCCGCGTGGTTTTGCCGAAGTGACCACCGGCACTTTCGATGCCAGCAAGATCGTTGATGGACTTGGCCGCGACTTCACCCTGCGCGTCAATGCCTACAAGCCCTATGCCTGTGGATTGGTCGTGCATCCCACCATTGATGGCTGCAGCCGCTTGCGCGCCCAACATCATCCGGATCCGTCTACCATCATTGCCGTGCGCTTGCGCGTGGCGCCGCTGGTGCTGGATCTGTGCAACCAGCGTGATCTGCAACGCGCCCTGCAAAGCAAATATTCGATCTACCATGCCGCGGCCATCGGTCTGGTGCGAGGCAAGGGCGGTTTGCAGGAGTTCACCGACGCCGCGGTGCACGATCCCGCTCTGGTACGCATTCGTGCGCTGACCACCGCCATACCGGATAGCTCCATCACCGCAGACCAGGTGCACATAGAAGTGGATATGGCTTCCGGCAGTACCTTGAAATTGTTCGTCGAGCAATCGCTCGGCAATCTGCTCAATCCCCTCAACAATGCGCAGCTCGAAGACAAGTTCCGTGATCAGGCGGTGCTGGCACTGCCGCCTGTGGTGGTTGAGCAGCTCATCCAGGCGTGCTGGCGCATCGATACCTTGCCTGATGTTGGGACTCTATGCCGCGCCACTGTACCCCTCGGCGCCACTGGCTAGAGCCACGGAGAAACAGCATGCACCAGAGACGAAGAAGAATGTCATGGGTGCTGCTTACGTGCTGCGCTGCCTTGCTGCTGCCCGGTTGCGGGGAAGACACCACGGATGCTGCAACGAATCCCCAAGCACAGGAAATTCGCATTCCATTGGGCGCCGGTGGCGTGGGTTTTCTGCCGCTGCTGATGGCACGGGAATACCACCTGATTGAAAAGCATGCCCTCGCAGCCGGCTTGCCGGGCCTCAGCGTGCGCTGGATCGAACTTGGCGGGCCAGCGGTGATGAACGATGCCCTGTTGTCCGGTTCAGTTGACTTCATCGCGGCAGGGCCGCCGGCGTTTCTGACCTTGTGGGACAAGAGCCGTGGCACGGCGGATGTGCAAGGAGTGGCCGCACTGACCTCACTGCCGATGTATCTCAACACGCGGGCCGACCATTTACGCACAGTCGACGATTTGACCAACACCGACAAGGTAGCAGTCACTGCCATCAAGGTGTCCATCCCGGCACTCATCATGCAGATGTATGCCGCGCAACAGTATGGCGCCGATGCGGCGGAACGCTTTGACCAGTACACCGTGACAATGACGCACCCCGACGCGGTAGTGGCGCTGTTGTCTGGCTCAGGCGCAATTACTGCGCACTTCACCTCGCCGCCGTTTCACCAGCGGGAGTTGCGTGATCCCGCCATGCGAACCATCATGACTTCGCAAGAGGTGATGGCAGGCAACACCACTTTCGCCATGCTGTCGACCACACGGCGCTTTCACGATGAAAACCTGCTGGCCTATGGCGCCGTGCTGGCCGCGCTGGAAGAGGCGAACGTCATGATTCGTTCCGACCCAGCCGCCGCTGCCCAAGTGCTGGTCGATACCGAAGAGGGTGGCGGCTTCACGCGCGACGAATTGGTTGCAGTACTGAGCGACCCCGCCATTGAATTCACCACAACGCCGGCCAATGTCATGCGCTATGCCACCTTCATGCATGAGATCGGCACGCTGAACCAGTTGCCTGAGCGTTGGCAAGATTTGTTCTTCCCTGAAGTTCACAACCTGTCTGGTAATTGAAGCCATGGCAGAGCCAATACATCAGCCTTCACTGTTGTCCGTTCAGGGATTGACGCTGCAGTACCGCAATGCCGAGCGGCTACTCACCGCCAACTACCGGGTCAGCTTCGATGTGCTGCGCGCGGATCGCTTTGTGGTGCTGGGTCCTTCCGGCTGTGGCAAATCCACCCTGCTCAAGGCCATTGGCGGTTTCCACCCTGCCACGGAAGGGCGCATCTTGCTTAATGGCAGCGTGGTGCAGTCACCAGGGCCGGATCGTGCCTTTGTGTTTCAGGAATTTGATCAACTACTGCCGTGGAAGACCGTACGTGCCAACCTCGTGTTTGCACTAACCGCAGGCGCGCATTTGGCGCAAGGGGAGGCCGCTGAACGCGCGGCGCACTTTATCGACAAGGTTGGCCTGAACAAGTTTGCGGACAACTACCCGCACACCTTGTCCGGTGGCATGAAACAACGCGTGGCCATTGCGCGTGCTTTGGCCATGGCGCCGGCCATTCTGTTGATGGATGAACCCTTCGCGGCGCTCGATGCCATGACTCGGGAAAAAATGCAGGACGAGTTGCTGCAGCTTTGGCATGAACACCACTTCACGCTGCTGTTCGTCACCCATTCGATTCCTGAAGCGCTGCGCATCGGCAACCGCATTTTGCTGCTCAGCGCACACCCGGGGCAGGTCCGCGCCGAGATCGATAGCCCTGGCCATGACGAGCGCGATGCGCAGGGCAAGCTGTTGTCGACCCGTATCCAGGAGCTGCTCTTCGACCGCGCCATTGGACCTGGAGGCAACGACCATGGCTGACAAGCGTCCGGAAATCTTCAATAGCCTCAGCGCACACGAATATGCCGTGATTGAAGCCCCTCGCAGCCGCTGGCAGCGACTCTACGCCAGTGGCACCTTCCGCAAATCCCTGCTGCTCATTTTGCTCATGGTGGCCTGGGAAGTTTACGCACGCGCTTTGGCCAACCCGCTGCTGTTCCCCACGTTTTTCGCCACAGTGAGCGCCATGCTGAACGCACTGCTGTCCGGTGAATTGCCGCGTGCCGCGCTTACCACGCTCACCCTGCTGTTCAAGGGTTACCTGGCCGGGTTGCTGCTCGCCGCGCTGCTGACCGCATTTGCCAGCATGACCCGCATCGGCGCGGATATTCTGGAAACCCTCACCGCCATGTTCAATCCACTGCCTTCTATCGCCATGTTGCCACTCGCACTCATCTGGTTCGGGCTGGGTGACGGCAGCATTATCTTCGTGCTCATCCACGCGGTGGTGTGGGCTGTGGCGCTCAATGCCTTCACGGGCTTCCGCAGTGTGAGCCCGACGCTGAAGATGGTTGGCCGCAACTACGGCTTGTCGCGCGCGGGCTTCGTGCTGCACATCCTGATCCCGGGCGCGTTTCCCAGCATTCTCACCGGACTCAAAATCGGCTGGGCCTTTGCCTGGCGCACACTGATTGCGGCCGAACTGGTGTTCGGTGTGAGTTCCGGCAGCGGCGGTTTGGGCTGGTACATTTACCAGAGCAAAAACCAACTGGAGATTCCGGACGTGTTTGCGGGGCTGCTGACCGTGATATTGTTTGGACTATGTGTCGAGAATCTGGTGTTCAGGGTTATCGAAAAGCGAACGGTGCAGCGTTGGGGTATGGCGAATTGAAAAATCACACTCTCTTGGAGGGCAGAACTCTCGTTATCGGCGACATCCACGGCGGCTTGCGTGCATTGCAGCAGGTGCTGGCACGGGCAGAAGTGGCCCCCGAGGATCTTCTGGTGTTTCTGGGTGACTATGTTGATGGCTGGAGTGAGTCGCCTGCCGTGCTGGATTTTCTCCTCGGATTGAAGGAGCGCCAGCGCTGCATTTTCCTGCGTGGCAACCATGACATGCTGTTGCTCGACTGGTTGCGCAAGGGAGTTGAAAATCCCAACTGGCTCAAACACGGCGGGCGCAGCACGCTGCTCGCCTACCAGTCAATGCCGCAGTCCGTGAAAGCACAGCATGCTGCCTTCATTGAAAATGAATTGGTAGACTTTTATCAGGATGCACAGCAACGGCTGTTCGTGCATGCCGGCTTCACCCATATTCGCGGTTTTCAGAATGAATACTTCAAGCCGATGCTCTACTGGGATCGTTCGCTGTGGGAAACCGCGCTGGCGCTTGATCCGGCACTGCCGAAGGACAGCGTGCGCTATCCGGCGCGCTTGAAGTTGTATCCGGAAGTGTTCATCGGCCATACCCCGACCACCCAGATTGGCAGCAAGCAACCGCTGCAGGCGGCCTGTGTGTGGAACCTTGACACCGGTGCCGGCTTCACCGGGCCGTTGACGCTGATGGATGTGGACAGCAAGCGTTACTGGCAGAGCGATGACGTGCACACGCTGTATCCGGATGAATCCCCCCGTCTTTTATAGGCGTGAATAGGTCCAGCTACCCGCCACTCAGCAACGTTTCCAAGGCCTGCTCGCGCACCCCGTAAAACTGTTTGATCCCGGCAATTTGCTCCAGCAGTTCGCTATGCCGTGCTGCGCTGAGTGCTTGTGAGCGCTTCACTGCCAGAATCATTTTGTTCTTGCTGGTGTGCTCCAGTGAGACGAATTCAAACACTTGCGTGGCGTAGCCCTCGGCTTCCAGCAATAGTGCGCGCAGGCCGTCGGTTACCATTTCGGCTTCCTGGCCCAGATGAATGCCATGTTGCAGCAAGGGACGCAACACCGCCGGGCTTGCCATCTGCGGGCGCAGTTGTTTGTGACAGCACGGCGAGCACATGATGATTTCCGCACCTGCGCGCAGGCCAAGGTGAATGGCAAAGTCAGTCGCGGTATCGCAAGCATGCAGGGCGATCATCACGTCGAGGTGCGCAGGTGTATAACTGCGCATATCACCGTGCTCGAAGCGCAGGCCCTGCAGATTGGAACGTGTGGCCGCATCGCTGCACAGCTTCACCATGTCGGCGCGCAGTTCAACGCCAGTAACCTGAGCCTCTTTGCCTTGCCCGCGCAGCCAATCATGGATGGCAAAGGTCAGATAACCCTTGCCTGAGCCAAAGTCGGCGACTTGCACTGCAGGGCTGTTGGCCAGCGCAGAACTTTTCAGCGCGGCGCTGAACACGTCAATAAAGTGATTGATCTGCTTCCACTTGCGCGCCATCGCCGGCACCAGCGTGCGCACACCTTTGAGTTCATGGGTCAGCCCCAGATCATCCCAGAAGGGGCGGTCGAGTTCACACTGCCGGTGCTTTTCACGGTCGTGGCCGGCTGCCGCTGGCAAGACCGGCGCGGCCAGCTTGCCGACATGCAGGCTGGGCCGGCCTTTGCGGCTGTAGGCCAGTTGCAACTCTTCGCTTTGGGTCTGCAGATGGGCATGCAGAAAACGTTTGCCCAGCCAAACATGCAGTTCGGCCAGCAGTGCATCGGGTCGGTGGTTCTTGGTGATATCTCGCGTTTTGTAGTGCCACAGCAAACTGATCTGCGGCTCGCCCTTGATCATCACCGCACGTGCTGTGACCCGTTCCAGTTGCGCGTCTTCCTCGTGCTGTGGCTTGCCCAGCACCAACTTGACGAAGTGCCCATCCGCCAGCGCCGTTGCCACGTGGTGCAGAAAGCGCGCAGTGGCGTCGGGGGGTGGCGAAGGCGTGTTGGTGCCGTCGGGAATCGGCTGGGTGGGCATTTATCTGGCACCCGAGCGTAGTTCAAGAGTAAAACCCGGCTTCTGCACTTTGAAGTCCGACACCGCCGGCCGCTTCTTCAGCTCAGCGAGCAACTTCAACACCGGACTGAGCTCTGGATTGTAATACAGCTGATCTGGCGCCCGCGTGTTCATGGCATCCACCTGATCCGGCGGCATCACTGCCCGCAGCAGAAACTCTTCATCGGACATGCTGGCCGGGAACAGTTTGCGGCGATCCTTCAAGGTCATCTTGGTGGGTTCTTGCTGGATTTCGGCAGTGCGGGGCAGGGCCATGATGCGGTCCAGCACATTCGGGTCGACTGGTGCGGTGGGGCGGCCAAAGCGGCCGAGTACATAGCGAATTACCTGGTCGGGAATGTTGCTGTAGCGTTCCTCCGCCAGCACATTGAACATGGCCTGCGTGGTGACGATCTGCGGGAAGGGTGTGACCATGATCGGCGAACCCAGTTCAGTCCGCACGCGTTCCACTTCGACCATGACTTCGTCGAAGCGATGTTCAAGTTTTAATTCAGCCAATTGGCGGCGGGTGGTGGTGAGGACGCCACCTGCCAGCTGATGGCGCAAGTAAGAGGCGTCGTAGGCTTGCGGTTGGCCTGCGGGCAGCCCTTCGGCACGCGCCAGGGCATGGTAGTACTGCTCCAGTTTGCGCAGCGCTTGCTCGTCTACGTCAACAGCGTGGCCGTGCGTCTTCAAGTTGGCAATCGTTTGGCTGGCGCAGGGCAGGGACGAGCCATGCGCCAGCGGCCCCACGGCAACATGCAGTGCAGCAATGCCGAGTTCAGCACCGACCATGTAGTTGAACTGCGACAGACCGATGGTGCAATGCGAATGCAGTTCGAGTGGCAGCTTGCCGATTTGCTGTTTTATTGCAGGAATCAGGGTGCGTGCACGTTCCGGACTGAGCAGGCCGGATGGGTCTTTCAAATAGAGCAAATCAAAATAGCCGGATTGCGCCATTTGCCGCGCGCAGTTGGCGTAAAACGCATCATCGTGCACAGCGCTGAGTGTGAAGGTGAGGGCGCCCATGTTCTCAGCTTCGCCTTCTTCCTTTACCAGTTTAGCCACTTCAATGACGGCATTCATGTCATGCATGGGGTCGAGCAATACGAAGCGGCCAATGCCGGCTTTCATCAGTGTGCGATAGGCAAGACGCATGAAATCATGGTCGGCCGTTTCCCATGAGATGAAACGAAAGCCGGTGGAAATGAATTGCAGTGGTACTGTTGGCAGTGCGCGATGCATCAGGCGAATACGTTGCCAGGGATCATCCTTGTTGTACCGAACGCCAACGGCCATGTGGGTGCTGGAGGTGAAATCAATGGCGCGGAAACCCACGCGTTCCATCAGCGGCGCGGCCTGTAGCATCTGCGCGGTGTTGATGCCAGTCATGCTCCACAGACTTTGGTTGCCGTCACGGATGCTGACATCAACCAGTTTAAGCGTGGCCATCGTTTGCCTCCTGAGGCAATGGATGAGCGGCGAGATGGATTGGCAGAAAGCCGGTATCAACACCGCCTTGCTGAAACGCTGGCGCGGCACACACCGACTTATGCAGGGCCAGGTTGGTGGGTACGCCTTCAATCTGGCAGTCGGTTAACGCCGCCTGCATGCGCTGCAAGGCTTGCGCACGGTCTTTGCCGTGTACGATCAATTTGCCGAGCAGTGAATCATAGTAGGGCGGCACCATGGCGCCCTGTTGAATGTGGGTATCCATGCGAATACCAATACCGGCAGGAAATTGTGCCTTGGTAATGGTGCCGGGCACGGGGCGGAAATCGGCCGCGCAATCTTCCGCATTGATACGGCACTCGATGGCATGGCCATCAAACTGGATATCCTGCTGGCGTAGATGCAGCCCTTTGCCTTCAGCAATGCGAATTTGTGCGGCGATCAGGTCTTGATGACAGATGGCTTCGGTAACCGGATGCTCGACCTGGATGCGGGCGTTCATTTCCAGAAAGTAGAAACTGGCGCGCTCCACATCCACCAGAAATTCCACGGTGCCAGCGCCGAGGTAGCGCAGGTGTTGCCCGAATTTCACAGCAGCATCATGGATTGCAGTGCGCAAAGCCTCGCTCAAGTTGGGCGCGGGCGCTTCTTCAAGCAGTTTCTGGTAGCGCCGCTGCACGGAGCAGTCACGCGTGCCTAGATGAATAATGTGGCTGCCATCGCCAAGCAACTGCACTTCCACATGGCGACCGCTGCGCACATAACGTTCGATATAGAGGCGGGAATCCGCAAAAGCGGCCTGGGCTTCGGCAGTCGCCAACTGCAATGCTGCATGCAGCGCAGCTACATCAGTCACCAACTTCATGCCGCGGCCACCGCCACCACCCACCGCTTTGATCAGCACCGGCAAGCCGAGGCTTTGCACCAGCGCTTCGGCATCAGCCAGGGTATTTACTTCGCCACCTGGCACCACCGGCAATCCAGCTTGCACGGCATTGCCGCGCGCCAACAGCTTGTCGCCAATGGCCAACAATTGCGCTGGCGTAGGGCCAATGAAGATCAGGCCGGCATCCTTACAGGCCTGTGCGAGTCGGGAATTTTCTGACAGGAAACCATAACCGGGATGAATCGCATCGGCCTTTACTTGCAGTGCAGCGTTGATCACGGCAGTGACGTTCAGATAACTGGCAGCAGCGGGCGCCGGGCCCAGCACGACGACTTGCTCCGCAAGCCGTGCGGCCATGGAGTCAGTATCGGCACTGGAAGCGGCCAATACCGTGTCAATGCCGAGCTGGCGACAGGTGCGAATGATGCGAACCGCGATTTCGCCGCGATTGGCGATCAAAATGCGCTGGATATTCATTACTGCGGCCTGACCCGCAACAACAACTGGCCCTTTTCAACCAGAGTGGCATCGGTAGCCAGAATCTCGACCACAGTACCTTGCTGTTTGGCGGGTACGGAGGTCATCAGCTTCATCGCTTCAATGATACCGATCACCGTGTTTGCGCCAACGTTACTGCCGATCTGAATGAACGGTTCGGCGCCGGGCATTGGCGCCCGATACCAGGTGCCTATCATCGGGGCGCGTACATCGAGCAAGCCTGCTTCTGTTGGTGGCGGTTCGGCTTCGGTGGCAGTTGCTGTGTCAGCAAGTTTGGTCTGTGCAAGATTGGGCTTGGCGGCCACAGCATTGCTTTGTTGCCAGCCTGTGCCATCGGGGTTACGCAGCAAGTTCAAGGTAAAGGATTCGGTTTGCAGCGTCAGTTCATTGTAGGGACTTTCATCCAGCAGCTTGAGCAGCGCCTGCACATCTTGATAATTCAGGCTCATTTACTTCTTCACGCCTCCCATTATATTAAAGATGTGGTCAAAGGCGCGGGCCGCCGGCTTGGCCACCGCGCCATGTTCTTTGCTGGCCCAGACGGTTTCTGGCCGGCTTTGCAGCAAAAAAATAGTGCCGTCCTGATCCAGGGCCCATTCAATGTCTTGCGGACTGCCATAGTGTTGTTCGACTTGTTTGCCGAGGGCGACCAAGGCGTGAATTTGCGCATCGCTCAGGCAGCATTGTGTGCGGCGTTCCGCGCTGACTTCCTGTTCGAGAACGCCACCGCCGTCAGCAGGGACGTGCTCAATGGCTTTGTCAGCCACTACCCGGGTGCGAATTTCGCGGGTAACTTTGTTGATCACAAAGCGGTCGGGCGTCACTTCACCGCTGACGATGGCCGAACCCAAACCCCAACTGCCTTCGATGGTGATTACCGAACGATCACCCGTGGTGGGACTGCGCGTGAACATGACGCCAGAACAACGTGAGTTCACCATACGCTGTACGACCACAGCCATCGCCAGTTGGGCTTCCGGCAAGTTTAAGCGCAGCCGGTAACTCACTGACTCAGGACTGTAGAGCGAGGCCCAGCACGAACGAATTTTGCTGATGAGCTCCGCTTCGTTTTTCACCCACAGATAGGTGTCCTGCAAACCGGCAAAGCTTGCTTCGGCGCTGTCTTCACTGGTGGCACTGGAGCGCACGGCGACTGGATGGGTGGCACCAAGCTCGGCATAGCTGCGCGCAATCGTGGCGAGCAGTTGTGTTGCCAAGGGTTCATGTTCAATCAGGGCACGAATCGCGGCAGTGCACTGTTGAATCGCGGGCAGATCATCCTTGTTGAGTGCCGTGATACGCGCACGGATGGCGTGCAATTGATCCAGTGCTTGCAGCCACTCATTGAAAGCCACGGTGCTAATGACGAAGCCGGGCGGAATCGGCAAGCCGGCCCCAGTCATTTCACCAAGGCTGGCACCTTTGCCGCCGGCGAATGGACGATCATGAATGCCGAGCTCTTTGAACCACAAGACGGGTTGTTGCATGCGTGTGCGCTCAATCCAGAATTGTTACAACGCCAGTGTCACCATCCACGCGCAGCCGCTGCCCATTCTTGATGCGCTTGGTGGCATCGCCGGTGCCCACTACGGCAGGCATGCCATATTCACGCGCCACAATGGCCATATGCGACATGGTACCCCCGATGTCCGACACGGCCGCCTTGATCTTGCTGAACAGTGGCCCCCAACTGGGGTGCGTGATGGGGCACACCAGAATGTCGCCTTCTTTGATCTCGCCGAAATCATTGATGCTGCGCAGTACCCGCGCTACCCCTTCGACCACGCCCGCCGATGCGGCGTAGCCACGCACTTCGTTTTCATTGCGGCCTGCACCGGCACTCGCCCAGCCATGCAGGGTTTCGGTGGTGATACCCCACAGCATTTGCAAGGCAGGATCTTCAATGTTGCCCGGCATGGGCCCGATGGCCGGAGGTGCCTGCCACTCGCCCAGCACTTTCAGCATGCGGCGGCGCTCGGTGATGACCGGCTTCCAGTAATCCGGTTGTGAGGGGGGTGAACCGGCAGCCCAACTGTTCATGATGTTGCTGAGCACAAGGCTGATTTCGCTGTGGTGCAGATGGAAAATGTCTTCCTGCTTGTCGATCAACGCATAACGCTGCAGCAAATCACCAAACTGGCGCATCTTGTTGAAGAAGGCCGTGGTGAGCCAGTGTTCGCAATAAAACTTGTGGTCTTCGACATACGGAAACACCAAATGGGACACGCTGAGCATCTGGTCGAAGGCGGCACGTTCTTCATCGGTGGACAACAGGTTGCGATATTCATCGATGATGCGCTGGCGTTCGATTTTCAATGCTGCAGTGGGGCGTTCCAGGTTATCGCCCTTGCGCACTTTTTCAATGTAATGCGGTAGCGCCGACAAGGGCACTGTCAGATCGTCGTTCCAGCTGCGTTCATAGTGGTAGAAACCATCACCAATGGAGATGTTGAACCAGGGATCGCGTGACTCGGCCAGCGCCTTGAGCCAGCGTTGGCCCGCGGCTCCGTGCTTTGCCACTGCCGGCAGAATGACTTCTGGATTGCCATCTGTGGTGAAACATTTGTCGAGGTTGAGTTCTACTGCCAGTTTGGCCAGTTTTTTCAATTCGTCGTCCGGGCGGAACATCAACACATCAATGCCGGCGACCATGCGCGCCACCGTCTGGTCAGTGATTTCCGGGAAGGCTTGTTTGCAGAACTGGAAGAACACCACATAGGCGCCATAACCCAGCATCAGCATTTCGAAGTGGTGATGCCACATCTGCGAATAGAGTTCGAGGGTGCGGTGGTAGGCCACACGCAGGTAATGGTTCTGCGCGATGCCGGTGGAGTTGGTGACGACTGCTTCATCTTCATAGTCGGGCAGTTCCGGAATCTTGATCGCGGTCATATCCTTGATCAGTTGGCCCATGCGTCCTTCCCACCCGGAATAAATGGTATTCCAGTTTTCGTAGTAGTGGCCGGCGCGGCGCCGGAAAATGTCGAGGCGTTCCTGGATCTCGGCCGGATCGCTGGCAACGTTGGCGCTGATGTAGATGCGGCCGTTGATGCAGCGGTAATCAATACCCTTGCCGGTGGGAAACGCGAACACACGATTCACGTAAGCGCCCATCGCATGGTAGGCGGCTTCAGCCGTGATCATGTCGAAGGCCGACATGGGTTCGGAGAAATGCATGGAGTTATAAAACCAGAAGCGTTTGTCGTCGTCTGGTTGGACCTTGGTGAAGTACGGGTACATCTCACCCCAGTTTTCGGCTCCTGCTACCGGCCCGATGGAGGTGGGCATTGGAAAAGGATTCAATTTCATGTTCATGCGTGCTCCCCAAATTTAGGAATGGCGGTTCAGTTTTTCGAGCTTGTGAATCCCCGGATGTTAACTCAAGCCGGGGAATTTGCGTGCGATAACTCCGATTTATGGATGTACCAGGCACCTTTATACAGGCCGCCCCGGTAATAACTGCTTTGGATTCTTGCCAGAGCTCTTTCTTCAGTGATGCCTTCCAGTGTGGCGAATTCTGCAAGGGGCAGGTGTTCCCCAATGGCGAGTGTAGTTAAGGGTTTCCCGCGCAGTTTTTTATGGCGGAGTGCATATATTCCCCAGCCACAAACAGCGCCACCTATGATCACCAGATACAGGGTGAGGATCATCGCGATTATCTGGAACAGGAGATAAATCAGCAGGCCGCTAAACATGAGCCCTGCAATACTGGCGATGCTGAAAATGGCCGTCAGTATGCCGAGGAAAAGCTTAACCGGCCTCGCCGAACCCGTTGTTGCCGTGAGCAACAAGCCCGAAAAAAAAGCGGCAAAAACCACAAGCAGGGCAATATCTGCCACCATCTCCATCATAAGAAGTTCGACTCTGACCCGGGTGATGGAAGCAGGGGGGGTAGGGTCATTATTGGAAAGCCACGTGCTTTTCTTATTAGGGTCGATACCGAAATTTGACTCTGACACCTATTTAATTATTCTACAACGCAGAAATCGTTGTAGGGAAAGTCCGAGCCCAGACGCGTCAGCTCGGCCTTAAAATGGGGCAGGCTGAAGTATACTGGATTACCGGACACCCCTAATCAGGGGGCAAAGGGCCGTATGCGTGATCCCTAATAATAATAAATCCCAATGGAGAGGTAACCCAATGACCAAGCACCTGCTGTTAAATCTACGTACGGCCTTAATCCTGCTTATCGCAGCAGTGGCTCCCGCCGCGCTGGCGCAGGAAACTGCAAACCTGCCGGCAGACCTCGACGCCACTTCGCTGGCCCGCATTCCCTACCTGCAAAGAACCGGACTGGATGCAGCAGGCCAGGAGATTTTCGACCTGCTGCCTGGCCGCAGCCCCGAGGGTGTATTGGGCGGCCCGCTGGCCTTCGCCGCCTACAATCCAGCTGCTGCCAAAGCCCTGTTCGATTTGCACAACGCAGCAGTAGCAGGCACTCTGGATGCTTACGCGCGGGAACTGGCGATCATGGTTGCGTGTCGTGAAACCAACTACAACCTGGAATGGAATGCCCATGAAGCCAGCGCCTTGCGAGCGGGAATTTCACCCGCAGTGATTGATGTAATCCGCACCAACGGGGCACTTACAGGGCTTGCTGAAAAAGATGCTGCCGTGATTAGTTTCGGCCGCCAATTGTTTACCGACAAACACGTAGATTCAGCCACGTTCGCAACATTGGTGGAACTGTTCACCAACCGCGGCGTGATGGATATTGTCGCAGTGATGAACACGTATGCAGTCAGCGGCTTTTACGCGATCGCCGTTGATGAACACATGCCCGCCGGCGAGCCGGTATTGAAATAAATGGTAAATGGGGTCAGAGCCCATGTATTTACTGCGGACTCTGCCGCCTATTTACTTTTTACTTTCTGCATGAGCCTCACTTCTTAATTCCACGCTAACAGCGGCCAACTAGTATCAGCCGCTACTGGAGGGTCTTATGCAACATTTTCAGGTGTATCTGGGCATTATTCTGCTCCTGCCGCTAAGTTCCGTAGTGCAGGGTGCCGACAAGCTTGTTATCGCCCACCGCGGTGCCAGCGGCTATTTGCCGGAGCACACACTGGAGGCCAAGGTATTGGCTTTCGCGCAGGGAGCCGATTATCTGGAGCAGGATGTCGTGATGACTCGCGACGATCAACTCGTCGTGTTCCACGATCTGACTCTGGAGCGCATGACAAATGTTGCCTCTCTTTATCCCGAGCGCGCGCGCGCGGATGGCAGCTACTATGTCATCGATTTCACGCTGGCGGAATTGCGCCGGCTCACGCTGCATGAAGGCAGTGTGTTTCCAGGGCGATTTCCGACTGAACTGGGCCACTTTTCTCTGCACACGCTGGCGGAAGAACTCGAACTGGTTGCGGGCCTGCAAGCCAGTACCGGCAGACAAGTCGGTATCTATCCCGAACTGAAATCGCCATGGTTCCACCATCAGCACGGCAAGGATCTGGCCCTGGCCGTATTCAAAGTGCTGCAAGCCTACGGCTACGACAGCCGCGAGGATGCCATTTTTGTGCAGAGTTTTGATCATCATGAGCTCGTCAGAATCAAACGCGAACTGCTACCGTCTCTGGCCATGGATCTGAAACTGGTACAACTAATTGCGCAGAATGCATGGAATGAAACCATGGCGCGTGATGCCGAGGGGGTTTGGCAAGCCTATGACTATGACTGGATGTTCACGCAAGAGGGAATCAAGCAGTTGGCAGAAGTCGTTGACGGGCTCGGTCCTGCCTGGGACATGCTGCTGCCAGCCACGTTGAGTGCAAATGAAGTTGAACACCGTGGCAGTGACTTGGTGCAGTGGGCACATGCGCGAGAACTGCAAGTACACCCGTACACCTTCCGCCGCGAAGCCAGCCAGCTGCCCGCTTGGGCCGCCAGTATTGAGCAGATGTTGGAGGTGTTCCTCTACCGGATCGATGTGGATGGCGTGTTCACCGACTTTCCTGATCTGGCGCGCGAGGTCATCGCCAAAAGGCAATAATAGGTTGCACACCCATGGTACGCCCCGACAAACAATAATTACTACCAACCCTCTGCCGGAGTCACCGGCCAGGAACCAAAATGCTGCGTGTTACCGAACTCTTGCTACCCCTTGACCATCCCCCAGCCGCGCTACGCGAGGCTCTCGTCACTCGCCTGAAAATCCCCGATAGCGACTTGCTCAACTTCACCGTATTCAAGCGCAGCTACGATGCGCGCAAGAAAAACAGCACGATACTCTTTGTGTACGTCATCGACTTCGACGTGCGCAACGAAGGCGCTGTGCTGAAACGTTTGGCCGACGATCGCCATATCTCCAGTGCGCCGGATACGCGTTATCACTACCTGTTTGCCAAGAGTGCGGTACAGGCAGACGAACGACCACTCGTCGTCGGTTTCGGCCCCTGTGGTTTGTTTGCTGCGTTGTTGCTCGCGCAGATGGGATTGCGCCCCATCGTGCTGGAGCGTGGCCCGGATGTACGGCAACGTACGCAAGATACCTGGGCGCTGTGGCGCAACAAGGTGCTGACACCCGAGTCCAACGTGCAGTTCGGCGAGGGTGGGGCGGGGCTCTTTTCCGACGGCAAGCTGTACAGTCAGATCAAGGACCCAAAGTTTTACGGCCGCAAAGTGATGCAGGAATTCGTGCGCGCCGGCGCACCGCCGGAGATTCTGTATGTCAGCAAACCGCATATCGGCACGTTTCGGTTGACCAGTATCGTTGCAGCGATGCGCGACGAAATCATTGCGCTGGGGGGCGAAGTGCGCTTCGGCAGCAAGGTAGTCGAGCTGTTGCTGGAAGGCGATGTAGACGCAAAACAAATTGCAGGTGTGGTGCTCGCCAATGGTGAACAGCTCCTCAGCCGCCATGTTGTATTGGCGCTCGGCCATAGCGCCCGCGACACCTTCCGCATGTTGCACCGGCAGGGGGTATTCATCGAAGCCAAACCCTTTGCCGTGGGCTTTCGTATTGAACATCCGCAGGGGCAGATCGATCGCGCGCGGCTCGGCAAGTACGCGGGGCACCCCGAATTGGGTGCGGCGGATTACAAGCTCACGTGGCAGGCGAGCAACGGGCGCGCCGTGTACAGTTTTTGCATGTGTCCCGGTGGCACCGTGGTGGCGGCCACGTCGGAGGCGGGCCGCGTTGTCACCAATGGCATGAGCCAGTATTCGCGTAACGAGCGCAACGCCAATGCCGGTATCGTGGTGGGGATCTCACCCGAAAAGGATTATCCGGGTGGACCGCTGGCCGGCATGGAATTGCAGGAACGCTTGGAAGCGCAGGCGTATGTGCTCGGCGGCAGCGACTACACAGCACCGGGGCAATTGGTCGGTGATTTCCTGCGGGGCGTGCCTTCGACGAGCTTTGGCGAGGTCAAGCCTTCCTATACACCCGGGGTGAAGCCGACCGATCTGGCAACAGTGCTGCCGGACTATGCCATCGCTGCCATCCGCGAAGCGCTCCCCCAATTCGGCAAGCAAATGCAGGGCTTCGACCGTGCCGACGCTGTGTTGACTGGTGTTGAAACCCGCACCTCGTCGCCGCTGCGCATCACGCGCAATGCCGATACCCTGCAAAGCCTGAACGTACGAGGTCTCTATCCTGCCGGTGAAGGCGCCGGTTATGCCGGTGGCATTTTGTCGGCCGGCGTGGACGGTATCCGCATCGCGGAGGCAGTAGCCAGCGACATGCTCGGCAAGCACATGCAGCCGCAGACTGCCTGATCCTTCACTACGGAATGTTGCGACTCTGAATCAGCCACTGGCCGTTCTGTTTCGTCACAACATCGTCGTAATAGCCCATGTTGGAGACGGTGAATGGCCCCCCAGCAGGCCCCGCAAGCACCTGCCAATACGAGCGGTGCCGTGCTGTGGTGGCGCTGTCAAACTCAATCATGGTGTTGGAGATTGAGTGAAAACTTTTTGTTGCGGGTTCAGCCGGTGCGCTTTCTCTGCGCTGCTTTGCACCTGTGATAAAAGCCCTGATCTCCTCCCGCCCATTCAAGGTATTGCCGGTAAAGCTGAAGACAGCATCTTCAGCAAAGACGCTGACATAACCCTCGACATCAAGCGTGTCGTAGACATGGGCATATTTTACGATCAGTTGCTGAATTGCCACGGTATCCTGCGCGCGCGTGTCAGTCATGGGTTCTGCGGCGAATACTGAAATGCCAGCCATCACAAACAGTCCAGCGATCGTGTTCTTCAATATATGCAGCATATGTATCTCCTTCCTCTGTTGTTATTGTTATCGGCTAACGTGGCGTTTGTTGAGTTGAGCTTAGCCGGTGTGCAAGAAGCTTGCAAACAATCCTCCGCTGGTCGCTAAGGGAGCAATCGTTTATTCTCGACATGAACCTTGGCATCCCACTGTTTGCAAGAGTCTGAAGATGAGCACACTGGAGCAATCCGCACCAAATGAGAGTTCTGCTTACGCCGGTAGTCCGCTGCAACACCGCCATGTTGAAACCGTCATCATCGGGACCGGGTTCTCCGGGCTGTTGGCGGCCATCCGCTTGCAGAAGAAGGACTGTAACGACTTTGTGTTGTTGGAACGCAGCATGGAGCTGGGCGGTACTTGGCAGGCTAACTCCTATCCCGGCGCAGAGGTGGACATTCCTACCAGTCTTTACTGTATCTCGTTCATCCCCTTTCCGTTCAAAAAATCCTTTGCCCCGCAAAGCGAATTGCTCGCCTACATGAACCATATCATCGACAAGTTCGGTTTGCGCAAGCATGCGCGTACGAACCAAGCGGTGCAGAGGCTGGCTTTTGACGAGCGCGAGTGCCTGTGGCACGTGGAGACCGCGTCAGGCGCAAGGTATAGCGCCCGCTTCGTAATCGACGCCAGCGGAGTGCTGGCGAATCCGCACACTCCAGCAATCAAAGGTGCGGACACTTTCCAAGGACCGCACTTCCACTCCGGGCACTGGGATCACTCGGTTGCCTATGAAGGTAAACGTGTCGGTGTGATCGGCTCGGGATGTTCAGCCGCCCAGATCGTTCCGGCCATTGCCGGCAAGGTATCTAGATTGACCCTGTTCATGGGCAAGGCGCAGTGGATTCTCCCGCGCTCAGACCGGCAGTACGGTGCGGTAGAACGGGTCGTACGCACGCTGCCGGGCATACGGCATCTCATCCGTTTTTTTGTCTTTGTGTTCTATGACATCCGGTTTGTAGCGTTCCGGAGATACCCGGGCTTCGCGGGCATCAGTCAGCTCATGAAGGATCATTACCGCAGACGCTTGCAACAGCATCTGGACAAGTACATCAAGAACGCCAGGTTGCGGCAGCACATGCTGCCCGACTACGAATTGGGTTGCCGGCGGGTCATCCCGACCAATACGTATCTCCCCGCGCTGGCACTGGATAATGTCGAGGTAGATATCAGCGGGATTGACTGCATCACTGCCGACGGCATCAGGACCAAGGATGGCAAGGAGATCCCCTTGGATGTCATCGTCTACGCCACGGGCTATTACGCGTATTCGAACATGAAGAAGGCGCTGACGTTTCAGGTCACCGGGCTCGGTGGCCGCAACCTCAACAGCGAATGGGAACAAGCCGCGGTCTCCTACAAGGGCATTACCATTTCCGGTTACCCCAACTATTTTAAGGTGAACGGTCCGAACACCGGCACCGGACACAGCTCGCAGATTTCCTACATGGAAGCGGCAACGGCTTACATTGTGCAGGCCATTTGCGCGGTGAAAGGGGACAAGAGCATCAAGGCCATCGATGCCAAGCGCGACTTGCAGGATGCCTACGTTGCCGCCATGCGCAGCAAGATGCAAAAGACCGTCTGGCAGAACGCCACCTGCACCGCCTTTTACCGGAAGAACATGACCGAAGAAGTCACCAGTCTTTCCCCGGAACCGGCGAGCGGGTTCATCCTGTCCCGCATGTGGTTTCGTTTGAGTGATTATCGTTTGCTGAAGTGAAGCAGAACCCCGTGCAGGTCCAGATCCCTGATGGTTCAGCCCAGCGCCGGACTGCGCCGATGCCAGTCTGTGACTCGTTGGAACGCGGCGCCGAGTGCAAACAGGGTTGCTTCATCGAGATAGGCGCTGCTCAACTGCAGGCCAATCGGCAGGCCGGATGTACTGAAACCGCAGGGTAGCGAAATCGTCGGAATGCCGTAGAGGTTGAACGGGGCGGTATTGCGGGTGGATGCTTCAGCACTGTTGGCTTCGGCAAGTTGGGCACCGGAGATCAATTCCGGCAGGCCGGGCGCGGTGGGCGTGATCAGCACATCCACTTCCTCGAACACGGCGGCGATGTTGTGACGCGCCACCTCCATCGCTTGCACGGCGCGGATGTAGTCCGCGACGGGGGTTTGTCCTGCAGCAAGAATGCGCTCCAGCGTGGATGGATGGTAGAAGTGGTGATTGGACTCATCGTTCAGATACGTTTCGTGCCAAGCATAACTCTCGGCCAGCAAGGGCACGAAGTTACCGGGGTCCGGCAAGCTGATATCGCGCCGGCTCCCGGTCAAATCTTCCAGCACACGCAACGCTTCTGTCATTGCCCTTTCAATGTCCGGCTGCAGACGCTCGAAGTAAGGTGTCATCGGAACGCCAAGCCGCAAACCGCGAACAGGGCGTACCAGTGCTTCTAACCAGGGGCCAACCGGAGCGTTGATGCTCACCGGATCCTGCGGGTCGTAAGCCGCCATCGTGCGCAGCAGCAGGGCGCTGTCCGCCACACACCGTGTTAGTGGGCCAACATGATCCAGCGATTGCGACACCGGAATGATCCCGCGAATGCTGCACAAGCCATGGGTCGCCTTTAAACCCACCACCCCGCAGTAGGATGCCGGCAGGCGAATCGAGGCCAGCGTATCGGTGCCCAACGCTGCCGCACACAGACGCGCGGCAACTGCAGCGGCGGAACCACCTGAAGACCCGCCTGGGATGCGCTCGATATTCCAGGGATTGCGCACCGGCCCGACATGCGAGATCGATGAAGTACCGCCATACGCAAATTCATGCATGTTCAATTTGCCCAGCAAGATGGCACCGGCCTCCTTGAGACGGATCCAGACCGGGGCATCCGCATCCGGTATGCGCGTGGCCAGCATCGCGTTGGCTGCGGTGGTGGGAATGCCGGCAGTGTCGATGTTGTCCTTCAGTCCAATCGGTATTCCGTGCAGTGGGCCTCGCCACTGGCCGCGTGCCAGTTCCTCGGTCAGCGCGCGCGCCTGTTCCATGGCAAGGTCGGCAGTGACGGTGACAAAGGCATTCACTGTGCCTTCCAGCGCCTCGATGCGCGCCAGGTAGGCTTGGGTGAGTTCGAGTGGCGACACCTGGCCGCCCATGATCAGGTCGGAAACTTCGTGCAGTTCCAGTGTGGCAAGGTCGGTACGAGGTTGGGCACGCAGCGCGCCCACGCGTGAGAGCAGGGAACTGGAACCCAACATGGCAAGTATGTGACGGCGCGATGGCATCGACCTAAACCTTGGAGCGGCCTACGCAAGCCCACAGCCCAAACGCCGCAGACACCGCAAGCCCAACCCAGGGCAGCGCCCCATCCAGTGCTCCACCCAAACTGAAATACCCCAGCACAACCCCGAAGGTCGCGAGTTGCAGCACTGCGGGTACCAGCGTCAACCAACCTGAGTAGCCCATGTCCTGTAGCCGGCGGGCGAGCAGCACGAAAGCAGGATAGAGCAGCATCAGCATGCAGAACTGCGCCGTGCGGCCTCCCACCATATACCCGAAGAAAGCGATCGCCACGAGGATCGTCACGAGCGCAGGCCCAAACTCAGCCTGCGACGTGCGGCCGTTGGGGTTTACGAAGAGAGTGTCGTAGTTCATAGGTCTTTCCATACATTTTCCTTAAGCTCAGGCCTCGCCAAGCGCCAATGCGCGTCGTTGCAGTACACCCTTGTAGTAAGGCAGATAAGCCAGCATCAAGAGCCCGTTGATGGCAAACGCGGCGAGTGCCAGCACCGCAGGTAGAGCCTGATGGTCCAGGATCAGTGCCCAATACACTGCGCAGGTCAAAATGGGCATCAGTAGGCAGAGCGCAAGGGGCACCAGCAAGCCGGAGAGAATCATGGCCCCTGTCACCAACTGGATCACCATGGCCACATCGAGCAGCCGTGAGTTGACGAGCGATGTCATCAGCTGCACCGCGAGCGGTTCACTACCGGTGGGTGCAGCCCAGAGCGACAGAAACAAGTAGTTGGCACTGTTGAGCAGCATCCAGGCGCCAAATGCCACTCGCGCAACAAGCACGAGCTGCTTTCTCTCAGCAACGGTGGCCTGCAGCGTGAACATCGCCCGGTAGCTTTTGTTATAGGCCAGGAGCAGCAGCACGTTGCTGAGCAGCGTGGCGTAGCCGAACAGTGCGGCAATCGAACCCCAGCCTTCGAGCGGCGCATCCCAATAGAACACGCAAAACGACACGGGCAGGCAAATCACCAGCATCAGCGGCGTGTAGAACCCGAGCAACAAGCCCAGCCCGGCGATCAGCTCCACGGCCTTCACCAGATCGAAAATATTACTGTCGATCAGGGCGCTGATCAGTTCCTGGCTCAAGGGCTGCGAGCCCATCGGTTGGGGGAAGAGCGGAATGAAATGGTTCAAGCCTGCGGGAATCATCCATGCCGCAAACAAGAATCGTATAAACCAGACGGGATATCTCATGAGGACCCCAGCACTTCTTTTGTTGTTATTCGTTATTGGTTGTTATTGTTCTTTTGGTTTCTGCTCTGGGCCACCTTGACGTGGCCCTTGTTGAGTCGAGCTTAGCCTGTGTGCAACGAGCTTGCAAACAAACCCCTTTGATCGATCTGGCCAGCCCCGACACTTCATGCCAGAAACGTCCTTACCCATTCATGGTTGCCGTCATCGAGGGCCAACATGGGTTTCCCTAGGTCATCAGGTGTTTCCAGTTTCGCCCATTTCGGTGTGGAAATAAGGAGCGTGCCATCCATAGGTTTACCTTGCGTTTCCTGACCGGCTTTGAGTTACTAGCACGGCTTCATAACACTCTTGCGCTAGTGCTAGCAGTTTAGTCAAGGAAGCGACCAATAAAGACACAAATAAACCAAGGATCATGCCATGAAAAGAACTACTCTAATAATTGCCCTGTTCGTATTACCCGGCTGTGCGACTCTGATGAATGATCCCATGGTCCCAGTCACGCTTTCTTTCAGTGACAACTCTCCCGGCACATGTACTCTGCAAAACAAGCGAGGCATCTGGACAATACCAATGCCGTCCACTGCGTCAGTTCGCAGATCTGACGACACATTGCGAATCAATTGCAAAACATCCGATGGAAGGGAGGCTGTAGCAATGATCGAAAGTGAAATGGGAGCCGAAATCGTGGCCAGCGCCGTGTTCCTGGATCTCGGCATTACTGATGCAATAACTGACAAGCACAGGAAGTATGCTCCGAGCCTGGTTATCCCTATTGCCTCGCGCACGCCGTAAGTCGCAATTGGCCAAAGGGTCATAGTTAAATGGGGTCTGTCCCCAATTACTTTTGATTATTCTTGTCGGATCAAATTACACTGACCCCTTTGATCTTGTCGTCGGAATCGCGGATGTCCCGGTTTGTAAATTATCTATTGTGCTCGTGCCTGATGCTGGTGGCAGTCAGTATCCCGGAAGCGGTACGGGCACAGGTTGACGAAGATCAGGTCGGCGGCTGGTACACATTGCAATTGACCGTAAACCGGCCCGGCAGCACCGTCGGTTTCCAGGGCGATGTGCAGCATCGTAACTGGGATCTGGCTGGTGACATGGAACAGTTGCTCGCACGCGGTGGTGTTACATGGCAGCCTGCCGGCAGCACCATCAAATACACGCTTGGTTATGCGCATATTGTTTCAGGAGCATTCGGTACCAGCAGCGCCACAACCAAGGAGCGTCGGCTCTACCAGGAAGCCCTGCTGCCGCAACGGTTGGGAGCGCGCGGTTTCGTAACCCACCGGCTGCGTTTTGAACAGCGTGATGTACAAAACCAGGATTTGCGCACGCGCTTGCGGTATTTCATCGGGTACAACCGTCCCTTCAATCAGCCAACAATGGGCCGGGGGGCGCTATATCTTGCTCTAGCCAACGAGCTTTTCCTGAATCTGGAGCAGGGCACCGGTAGAGGTCGGCAGGTAGACTGGTTCGACCGCAACCGTGCTTCGGTGGGCCTCGGCTACAGTCTCAGTGATACGAGCCGAATGCAATTGGGTTACATGCACCAGCAGCTCGACACAGCCAGCAAGGGCCAGTTGCAGTTGAACTGGATAAAAACCTTCTGAAAGTGTCACAACACGGCACCGAAAGCACAACAACTAAACAATCTGCTTGAACCCAAAATTAATGGGGACAGACCACAATTTCCTCAAAGATTAATAAATGTGGTCCGTCCCCAATTATTCGCCCAATTATTCCCCAATTATTCAGCCTTTGTTTTGGCGGGTACCGGTGGCACTAGGGCCATCCGGAGTTCAGGGCGCGCGTGCAGACCCTGCAATACAATCAATCTTTCTGATCAGTCATTGTCAGAGTCGCTGGCATCGTTGCCGTCATTGTCCCAGTCCGAATCTTCCCAGTCGCGGTTGCGCTGCGGATCGGGAACTGTATCATCATCTGCATGGTTTTCAGCAAAGTAGCGGGCCTCGCTGTCGTCGTCACCGTAGAAGCCGTCGCGGTCGTAGTCATCATCCCATTCACCATCGCGGTTGGTATCGCGGGCAACCGGCGTTTGCGAGTAAGTGATTGCGTCATTGTCGAGCAGTCCGCCTATGCCGTTGTACCAGTTGCTCACCAGCTGCGGATTGCCACCGGGTACCGTCATGATCAGCGCCAGCTGGTAAGTGCCAGCCGAAATGACCGATGTGGATATGTCCTGGATGTAGAACAGGCGTTTGCTGTTGAAGGTTTTATAATCGGTGATACGGGTGAATGCAGCCTTGCCGGCCGGGTCGAACACACCCAGATACAGATCGACTCCCTGACCCGATACCAATGCCGTGTTGCCGCCAAGGGCCACACGGATGTCGAGCACATCGCCGGGATAGTACACATGCTGGCGGGTTTCGATGTCGCCGCTGATGTAGCTCACGTCGTTGGTGAGCCGGTAGTCGTCGTTGCGGCCATTGTTGTTGGCATCAATGGCGGCCATGGCAACTGCCGCCGGCAGTGCTGCAACAAGAAACAGGGCCTTGAGAATTTGTGTTTTCATGAAGCAGGTACTCCGTTTGTTTTGGTGAGTCCATGTGAACACCCCAAAGTTAAGGAATACTTAAAGCAATGGTTTAGAAAATCCCGAACCGTGACTCAGCTCGCACTCTGGCGAGCAGGACAATGCCGCAGAATTAATGGGGACAGACCACAATTTCCTCAAAGATTAATAAATGTGGTACGTCCCCAATTATTCCCCCAATTATTCCGGAGTTCAGGGCGCGCGTGCAGACCCTGCAATACAATCAATCTTTCTGATCAGTCACTGTCAGAGTCGCTGGCATCATTGTGTCCCCGACTTACTGCCGCACAGGCCGCTTGAGCAACTTACGTTGCAGGGTGCGTCGATGCATGCCAAGGCTGCGCGCAGTAGCAGAAATGTTGCCGGTGTTATCGGCGAGCACACGTTGAATGTGTTCCCACGCCAACCTGTCTACCGAGAGTGGTTCGACGGGTAACGAAGGCGCTGAATTATGCCCCGCAACCAGACCCAGCTTAAGCAAAATATCATCGGCATCAAGTGGTTTGCAGGCGTAATCAAACGCGCCTGTTTTGATGGCCGCTACTGCCGTTGCAATGCTGGAATAACCGGTCAGAACCAGGATACGCATTAACGGGTTGATGACAAGCAGTGGCGCAATACAATTTAGCCCGGACTCCTGGGCTATTTTCATATCAACTATGGCATAACGCGGCCGCGCAATAGCCGCATGTGTCAACGCACTCTCGATGTTGTGCGTCTGCAAGACCTCGTAACCACGTCTGCGCAATGCTCGTCCCAGCACTTCCACAAACGTGAGGTCATCATCAAGCAGCAGTATGGTGTCAGCAGCAGTGTCATTCATTGCGAGGCGCTTCATGATGGATCACTTTGAATTCAGCGGCAGCCTTATCCAGTGGCAACACTATCTCAGTCAAAGTGCCCTGCACTCTGTTGTTTCGCTCGGTGAGTACGAGCGGATACAGACTCACCTTACCGCCGAGCCGATTCACTGTCGCCTGGCTTAGTACCAGGCCCACACCCAGCCCATTCGTTTTCGTGCTGATAATCCGCGTGCCCAGCTGTTCCTCAAGTTCAGGATTTATGCCTTCACCAAAGTCCCTTATCTTCAGCGACCAGATTTCTGCATCCCAGGCCAACTCACATTCGAGCCCCTGTGCACTGGCATCAGCCGCATTGTTGAGCATGTTGATCAACGCTTGCTGCAAGGTAGTATCCAGCCATAACGCAGGATCAGCGCCGGTTTGCATCGTCATCGTACATGTCACTTCCGGCCGCAGCAGCTGCCATTGCTGAAGCAATGTCTGCACAAATTCGCGCAAGCCGATTGCCCGTGGCTGCTGGTTTTTCAGATCGGCTTTAGCCACAAGTGTCATCAGCGCGGTACGACAGTGGTTCACTTGTTGCTGCAGGACCTGCAGATCCTTCAGCAATACTGGATTGGCACGATGCTCCAGTTGCAGCTCTTTCAACACCACCGCCATCGTGCCGAGCGGCGTGCCCAGAGCATGCGCAGTGCCGGCAGCTAGCGTGGCAAGCGCAAGAATCTGCTCATCACGCAAGGTGTCTTCACGATAGCGACCAAGTCGCGCGGCCTGCTCGCGATTTTCCACTGCCATCTTCAGGACGAACCATGTGATCAGGCTTGCACTCACCACAAAATTGAACCACATGCCGACAATATGCAGACTGATTGGACTCTGCGCTGCATGCACCATGCCCGGCATGTTCATGTGCGCATCCATTGGCGTGGTCGGTGAAAAAGCCGACAATGGCTGGTAGAAAAACAGCAGCAGGCTGTAGCACAACAAGGTGAGTGCAACGAGCGCCGACGTGTAGTGCCAGCTCAGCGTCGCGGCGGCAATCGTAATCGGCACAAGAAAATACGACACAAACGGATTGCTGGCGCCGCCAGTGAAATATAACAACAGTGCAAGACCGAGGACATCCACGAGCAAGTGCACAAAAAATTCGTGCACGTCGGGGCTCACATTGGCTTGGAGGCGGAGATAGAGTCCGCCGTTAAGGACAGCCAGTAACGCAAATATACTCAGCATCGCGGTGTGGTTCAGGTCCAGGTTCGAACCGAACCATGCATATAACAAGGCGACAACCTGACAGACAAACACGATAAGTCGTATCGTGAACAAACGACGCAAGTTGCGTTGAAGGACGGTGGTGATGAGCGGACTGGTCACAATATATCCGGGGTTATTATGCAGAGCGGGTTGATACTTACGATCATCTCGGGATATGTTCACAATCGGATCCCGTTGCAAATTAATTCCCGCCATTATCCCGGTTGCTGCCGACACTACCAACAGCGATGTGGTTATTCTAAAACCTGCTGGGAACGGGTCAGGTTAAGACCTTCTTCATTAAATTTACGTGTACCACACAAGTATCCCAAGCAGACCCGCCTAATATTTCAACATCATTACCGGTCAGGAGCGGCGCCGTGCAGCCTAGACACGCCCGTGAATCCGTCCCTGGAGGGCTCGAATCGCGACATCCATGTCGCCAACGGTCTGCACGACTGCCGCCGCGCACGCCGCCGCTTCCGGACTTGCGGCATACAGCTGCGTTTCGCAGCGGGTGCCCATGGCGTGGAAAGTGTGGTTGTAGAGCTTCATGCATCAGTAGTTGTACTGCCAGCTTGCCGCCAAGATACCTTGTCGCTGCAATTGAAAGCCATGCACATCGTCATGCACCGGAGCCAACCATTCGAGCGCCAGCTCACTGCCGGCGATGCTGTAGTTCACCCCGATGCCGAGATCGCCCGAACGGCCGCCGTGGTTGCCGGGAAAATCCATCGGTCCGCTCGCCTGGTTGTAGGCGGTAAAAGTGCCGTCGATGCTGCCGTTCTGCGTGAATACGGCGCGGATTGAAGCGGACAAGCCGTACGCCAGGGTGTGTGTTGCCCAAGCAGACACGTGCATTTGGTTGCCGAGGCGGTAACCGGAGTTGTTGCGGTTTTCAAGACGCACGATGCCACCGAGCTGCGCGCCCCAGTGCCATGCGCTGCCGCTGCCGGTCCAGGTCAATGCGGGCCACAGGTCCCACGTACCGCTGCCGGTCTGCATGTCGTAGTGCATCAATCCGCCGTCGTTCTGGAACTGGCGTCGGTACTGCAGGTCAACCTTGCCCGTAGGCACGCTGACGCCGAGGCTGGTGTGCAGTGTCTGCGTTGGAGTCGTGCGCAGGTCAAACAGTCCGGCGACGAGGGTGTCGCCGACGGCGCCGCTGGCATGGGTGTCGCCACCATGCTCGTGTGGACCAGGTAACGGTGCGGAGCGGCCGGCAAGGTCACGCAAGGTCATGTCCATCGTCATGAATTGCGGCATCAACATCAGCGTAACGGAGTCGCTGACGGCATACATCAGGTCGAACATGTGCATCGTCATGGTCATGGCGGCTGGTGCGTGGCGGCAGTGCGCGCCGGTGCTGCAGCCATCGATGATTGCTGCGGAATCGGGGGCGTAGTCCATGTTGTGCAGCAAGGCGCCGTACTGGCGCGCATGATTTACGCGATAGCCGTTCATGACGCTGCCTTGCGGCGCCGCAGCATGGGCAAACATCACGCCGGCCGGCGCCGGATGCGTTGCATGTTGCGCGTGTCCAGCGTGCACCGCGGTGGCGGCCTGCTCGCGTCGCAGCCGGCGCGGTGTTGCCTGCAAGTCAACCGTCAGTGCGACGTTGGCCGTCACGAAATCGAAATCCGCGTAAGCGCTGTCCGGCCCGCTGCCAGCCTGCAGATCTCCCGCACGTTTGTAGTATTCGACCCCAGCTTCCAGCGTGAAACCGGCGGCGAAGTGGCGCTGCACGGTCAAACCGGCGCTGAGTGAGCTGAACGCGGCGAGCCGGTGGTCGCTGGAAAAATACGCCGGCAGCAGGCTGGGTGAAAAAGTGTTGAAGCGTGGTGGCAGACCGGGATTGGCAGGATCGATGACAGCGCTGCGGTAGGGCTGCCGGGATACCAGCCAGGATGTGTGGAAGTCGGCAGCACCCTGCGTGTAGTACCGCAGGCGTGGCGTCAGTGTCCACGCAGCCAGCGTTTGTGCCCAGCCGAGTTCGATGCTGTTGGCCTCAATGCCCCAGTCGTCGGTGGAATAAAGGTAGTCGAGCTGCAGCGTGGCAGCGGCACCTGTGAAATGGCGCGCGTAGTGTGCGTGCAGGGCGCGCTGGCGGCGTGCATCGGGGCGCTGTTCCAGCAGGGCGCGCACATCACCACTGGCGCCGGGCCGCGCGGGATCGGCGAACACAACCGTGGTTGCTTTGTAGGGATTTTCCATGAACCCGCGGCTGTGCGTGAAATTGGCGTCGAGGTCGAGTATGGATGTGGCATCGAGGATGCGCGTGAAACCCAGATCAAAGCTGCGGTCGCGGCGCTCCCCGCGCAGCAGTTCCGAATCATCGCTGCGTTGCAGTTGCCCGATGTAGGCGCTGCGCGTCAGATATGGCAACAGGTCCGCATCCAGCAGCGCGGAAGTGCTGCTGCGCGTGAAGGACGCGCCGACATCGAGAGTCGCCAGGCGCTGGTCGAAATCGACGCGGCCACCGATGCGGCCGTAGCGCGAAAAGTAATCAGGTTCGTCGGAAATCCCGGCGCCGAGCGTCAGTGCGCCAGTGCGGCGCAATGGCTCGACAGGAACATCGAGCGCGATATCCGCCTGTTGCCGCAGTTCCGGCGAGGCCGACGACATGATCAGCACATTGCGGGAATCGTTGCCTGGCGCCAGTGCGATTTCCAGCGGCAGGCGGGTGTTGACGATCGGCGATGCGCCGGACACGACCACGCCCTGCGCCGCATTCTTCAGGATTGGACGATTGCTGTTGGCCGCCAGCGGCGCGACCGCGACCGGCGTAGCGCCGGACCAGGTGTCTTGCGCGAGACCGAACGCCAAACGGATGCTGTCGCGCAACATGAAGGTGCCGGAGGCATGCAGGGAATCTGCGTACAAGGGCTGCAAGCCACTGTCGCCATTGCCCAGGTCGCGTTGTCCTTCTTCATAGCGTGATGCTTGCAGGCTGAGGGTATTGGCTTCCGCGGCCCGCGCCGGGTTTGCGAGCATGCCCGGCAGCAGCAGTGCGGCGGCGGTCAGTGCCTGCAGCGCGCCGCGGATTGGGGTTGCAGCGGGGGTATCAGTAGCAGCCACAACCGCCACCGCCGCCACTGCCAGTTACGCTGGCGGCTGCCTCGCGGCTGGAATACACATGCCGGCGGATGCGGTTTTGCAGCGGCGCCGGATCGGTCGCCATGTCTGCGCGTGCCAGCACACCGCGTTCCCACGGCTCGACATGGGTACAGGCAGTGAGTGCAGGCAGCAGGCATACGGCAAGGACGCGCAGCAGGACACTCAACACAAGAATGGGCTTCATGGATTTATTTGAACTGCAACACGGAGATGTCGGTACCGGTGTGCACGCTGCCGGCCGTCATGCAATGCCATTCGATATCGAAGCTGCGTACCCCGATGTCGGTTTTGTTCAGCACCAGCGTGTACTCACCATTACCGCCCGGCAGGACGATGGTGTCGCTGTAGCCGGCATCGCCTGAAACCGTGTCAGAGATGCTCAGCGCGGTTGTGCCCTTGAGCAGAACCAGGCTGACCATCAAGCCATGAAGGGGAGGCGAGTTGTCGCGCACGCGTGCCACCAGCATGGCAGCAGGCCCACTGCCGTCATCAAAGCAGGTAACCCGCGCGAGTCCGGTAAACGTGGCTTTGGTCCCGGCAGCATCCATGATTGCCCGCGCGCTGTCGGCGAAGGCAGCAGGTGCCACGAGCAAGCAGGCCAGTAATGCGCAAGGCTGTACATACATGCGCATGCCGGGGCGGGTAGCAGCGATTATTTGGGCCATACTCGGACACCTTGGATGCTGATGGGCATGTCACGCACGATCTGCGCGGCAGACGGCCTGACTACAACCGTGGAGCCGGCGCCACAACTGGCGGGCAACGGATTGTTCGCGGTGTTGCGCGTGATCGTCAGCTGCGCAGCGCCGTCGTCAGTTGCACTCTTGCGGTCGTAGATCGTGCCCAGCGCGTTGTGCGTCCAGAATTCGGCGACGCCGTCCTGGTGCAGCTCCGCTTCGCCGGTGATCTTGCAGACATCCACGATATTCACGGTAAAGCGCACGCTGACGGCGCAGGAGGCCGGCACAATATTTGTCGCATTCACGCGAAACGGCAAGTAGCCCACCATGTGGTTGGGAATGCCCGCGCCACCGCCGGCCCAGAAACCGACGACGTTGCCGGTGGGCCCGTTCTTCTCATCGTAATTGTTGTAGACCGCGCGACTGACGAGCGGCTGGATGTTGGGGCCCCAGTTGCTGACGAAATCACTGAGCGGGCCGCTGTACTGCGCGTTGTTGACGAGGATTGTCGAATCCTTGCCATCCGGAAACACCACTGACGTGCCGACCACGCTGGTGCCGGTGCCGCAGGCATGGCCGATCTGCAGGTTGTTCACGACGCGCACACCTTCGACCACGGTGCTGGTTTCGAGCGTGGTGTGCGCGGAGACCAGAGCCGGAACAAGAACAAGGGCGAAGGGGATAAAAGCTGAGCGCAAGGTAAATTTTGACATGGATTTTCCGGGATGCTGGACAAAGGACCGGCGCCATCTTCGGGCCGTAGCGGCAGCAGTACAATGTGACATATTGCCACACCGGGTATAGGAAAAATAAAGGGCCCTTTGTCGAAGGTTAGCCCGACTTATCGGCGCGTTTCAATCGCTGAATTCGCCCTGAATTGTCGCCAACCCGTTCGCCAGTTAGGCTGTTCTTTCACTTTTTATCCAGCTTTCCTGCCAACATCCCAAGCACCCCCCCCCTGCAAGTCTCGTCGTCGCATCGTCCGTGATCGCTGTTGGGTGGATTACTCTTCGCTCATCGGCCAAAGCCATTCGCTCTCTGCTGGTGGCGGTGCGAGTGTTTGGTTTGTTGCCGTTGCCAAGCTGGCCGGGGGTGATGGCTGCGCGATGTGCACTGTTGGGCGCAAACACGCCGTGGTAGCGCGTGAGGTTGCTGCGCGGCTTTGGCACTAGCGCAGCAAGCCTGTCTTTAAAATCGAGTGGATCAAGGATTTGCTTAGCGGCTTACCGTAATGCTGGCTTGCGTGCCCGATGGGACAAACTGATCCCTGCCCATGCCCTTGGGAGCGGTCGTGATGACCAGTTTCACCCACACGGCATCCGGGCCTTTGAAATACGACGTCTCGGTTGCGTTGCGCAGGGCGTCGATGCTGTCCTGCTGCTTGCCGGAAGTGGCGTTGGCGAACCCCGGCAGCTCGAACACCACCCAGGAGTCTTTCGCCATTTCACTCAGGCTGAGAGAGACTTCAGGCCTTGCGGTCGTCACACGAATCTCGGTGCCGGCACGCACCGTGCTCTGGTTGGCCGTGATGTGAAATTCCTTGCCATTGCGGGCCAGCGCGATGGGCGGCTGCGGCGCGGGCGGCGCAACTGGAGCGGCCCCAGCGGGCCGCGGGGCCGGACGGACGTATCCGAAGCCGAATCCTCCTCTCAATGCCCCTGGAGCGGGAGCCGTTGCGGGTTGACCCGCCCGGAAATACAAGCGTCCGACATCACCCGTGCACACAGAAGCGTTCCAGGTGGGATGAATCTCACAGGTGTCGTCGGTGGCGACGCTGTCGTTCTCGCCGTCGTGGATCAGGATGTAGGCGTCAGGCCTGCCACCCACCGAGCCGTCGAGGTCGTGGATGGCTGCAGTCCGATAAGCCACGCCACCCCGGTTGTCATTATCGAAGCGGGGGTCGATGTTCGGAAAATACACTGGCTTGGCATTGACGAATTCCGCACCGGTGACGGTGCTTTCGGTAGTGACTGCCGCGCCCGTGAACAGCAACCAGGAAAGCGCGCCCGTAAGGCGCCGCTCGTTGTCCTGGTAATTCACGAATGTCGTGTTCACTATCTCATGACGGTAATCATAAAATTCGTAGGCGCGGATCGGGAAATCCGGTATTGGCGGCTTCGGCAGGCTGCGGCCGTAGGCGACTTCCTCCGGCGTTCCGGGATTGCCGACATTATCGGTTTCGCCCACGACCAGCGAATCCACCAACCGTGAGGTGAAGCGTTCACTGCCGAAAGTACCGGTTGAATGCGTCATGCCAATGGCGTTGTCAGCGAGTTTCGCATTGCTGAATACGTGCAGCTCACCGCGGCCCCAGATACCCCCATTGCGGTTCTTGTAGCTGGTCAGATTCTCGAAGTGCGCTTCCACCATCTCGCTGTACGGGTCAGCAGGATTTACCAACGGCGTGTACGCGCTGAAGGATAAGTCGAAGGTATTGTCTTCATTGATGTTGCGGTCGAACATGAAACCGTCGAAGTTGGAATGGGACACGTTAGCCCTGAATTCTTGCAAGGGGGTACGTCTCGGCCAGATGTTGAGGCTGGCTTCCGAGCCCAGGAAGGCGCCCTGCGGGTGCTCCGGCAGCGAAAACCAGAAGCCGGTCTCATCGGAACCGGCGGCCACGTTGCCCACGAAGCTATTGTCAGGGTTGGTGATCCAGTAAGCCGCTACCGTATTGTCGGAAGGCAGCAGGGTATTCTCGCCGGACATGCTGATGCGCCTGAGGGCCTGACGGTTTGCGGCATCAATCTCACCGTTTGCAGCGAGGTTGTACGGCACACAGTCCAGAGTGGGATGACACTTGATCTGGATCGCCAAGTTGTTCACGAACTCGTTGCCGGTCTCGATGCCGTCTTCCATGAAGAAGCAGTGACCGACAATGTTGTAGGTCACGTTGTTTTCGACCCGCAGGTCGTTGGTGCCATGCACGGTCACGCAGCGGTTGAAGGTGTCGTGGATGGAGGCGTTCTTGATGTACTGGCCTTTGCCGGCATCTCCTACTAAATGCCAGTGAATCGGATAGCGGGCCAGTTCCAGGTGCTGGCCCATGCGGTTCAGCTCGACGCCTTCGACATACATCTTGCTCGTGACCATTGCCATGATGTGGCCGCCGAAGTACGACTCTGCCGCATCTTCGGACGCCTGAACCTTGATATTGCGCGACAGTAAGCCGACTTCGCCGCGTTCATCCACGTCGAAGGTGATCTGGCCGAAGTGCATGTACTCAAGCGGCTTATCGAGCGTGATGGAGTTGCCGCTGATGGCGGCAATGGTGCGACGCTCGGCCTGGCGGGGATCAAAGTCTGTCGATGCGAGCACAATCTCGTCACCGACCATCCACTGGGCCGCGTCCAGTACCTCAATCGAGGTAGCGCCTGCGGCGGCAGTGCTGGAAAGTTTGGTCCAGGTGTTGCTGCGAGAGCCGTGCAGGTTCAGCGTGCCGCCAGAGAGCATAATGCCGCGGTCACCCATGCCCATCAGCTGTTCGTCTTTGACGTTATCAGTGAGAGTGATGGTGGCGTTGTGCGTGTGTGGCTGCGCTTCAGTGCCAATCTGCAGTTCGCCATGCACCATGATCCACTCAGTGCTCAGTGCCAAATCAGAGTTGTCGGCAAAGCTGAGTTTGCCGCTGATCGTCATGCCATTCAGCGCAGGCGGACTGACGTCGAGTACAACGTCCATGCCTTGGGCAATAGTGACGACATCACCCTGCGCGGGAACCGCACCATCAGCCCAGGTGGACGCATCTGACCACAGGCCGCTTTTGATGGCTTCCTGTGCCTGGATGTTGAGGGAAAAGCAGGCTGCAGCAAGTATGGAAAGCTGCAACAAACGCTTGCGCAATCGCATGGTAATGGCCCTCTATGTTTTCAGGCGGTCCCTGGCCTAGCGGCTGACCGTTATGCTGGCTTGCAGATCCGTTGGACGAATAACCTGCATGACCGGAGCTGCGGCCACCAGTTTGACCCAAAGGGCTTCCCCGTCCCTGAAATACGAGGTCTCGTCCGCTGCGCGCAATGCGTCCATGCTGCCCGTTTCCAATCCGGAGGCTGCATTGGTGAAACCCGGCAGTTCGAACATGACCCATGAGCTCTGGTCCATTTCAGCCAGACTGAGAGTGACTTCAGTTCTTTCGGTAAGGACCTCAATCTCGGTGCCGGCCTTCACAGTGCTCTGGTCGCCCGCGATCTTGAACTCCTTGCCATTGCGAACAAGCGCGATGGGCGCCTGCGGAGGACGACGCGTGAACAGAGCGGCACGTTGGGACTGAACGAGGGGATCGTCTTGTCCAATTCCGCCGATCCCCGAGAGCAAAGCGAAGCGGGCGGTCCGCGATTCAAGGTTGACTGCGGCTGGCATCTCTCCTCTGGCGTCCGAGAGATTGAGTCGGCCGATATCACCCGTGCACACAGAGGCGTTCCAGGTGGGATGAATCTCACAAGTGTCGTCAGTGACGACGCTGTCGTTCTCGCCATCGTGCAGCAGGACTTGGGAATCAGGGATACCGGTCACCGAACCGTCCAGGTCGCGGAACGACAGGGTCCGATAGGCGTTGCCGCCGCGGTTATCATTATCGAACCTGGAATCGAAAAGCGGGAAATAGACCGGCTTGGCGTTGACGAATTCCGCACCGCTGATCGAGCTGCCAGTACTGAGCCCCGCGCTCGTGAACAGCAGGAAGGACAGCGCGCCTGTTTTGCGCAGCTCATTGTCCTGGTAATTCACGAAGGTCGTGTTCACCACTTCACCGCGATAATCGTAGTATTCGTAGCCGCGGATGGGGAAATCCGGAATGCTAGGCTTCGGCAGGCTGCGGCCATAGGCAATTTCCTCCGGCGTCCTTGGGTTGCCGATATTGTCGGTCTCGCCCACGACCAGCGAATCGACCAGTCGGGCATGAAACGGCAGGCTGCCGACGTCGCCAGCGGCCTGCGTCATGCCTATGGCGTTGTCTGCGAATTTCGCGTTGCTGTAGACGTACATGTCGCCCCGGCCCCAGAGACCACCATTGCGATTCTTGTAGGAAGTCAGGTCCTCGAAGTGCGTCTCCATCACTTCGCTCTCCAGATCGTTGGGATCTGCCAACGCCAGCAACGGAATGGAGGCCAGACCGAAGGTGTTGTCTTCATTGATGTGCCTGTCAATCATGAACCCGTCGAAGCTGGAATGGGCCACGTTGCCGCTGAATTTACGCAGCGGCGTTCGGCGCGGCCAAGTATTGAGGCTGTCTTCCGAGCCGAGGAAGGCGCCCTGCGGATGCATCGGCAGGGAAAACCAGAAGCCGATCGCACCGGAACCTGCTGCCACGTTGTCGATGTAGCTGTTGTCCGGATTGGTGATCCAGTAAGCGGCCACCGTGTTGTCTGAGGGCAACAGAGTATGCTCGCCGGAAAAGCTGCTTTCTCTGAGGGCGCGACGATCGCCATCAATCTCGCCGTTGGCGGCCAGATTGTTTGGAACGCACTCCATGGTGGGATGACACTTGATCTGGATCGCCAGGTTCTTGACGAACTCGTTACCGTGCTCGATACCGTCTTCCATGAAGAAGCAGTG
>CAMDML010000002.1 GCA_945902215.1 Klebsiella pneumoniae
AACCAAACGGTAAGTATAATACTGTGACATGTATAGCTTCAATCCTTTTGAAACTTCTAGCCTGTGGCAAGCCCCCGATTTCCTAGACACCGGACAGCTTCATAAAATACTACTGCCCTTTACACACAGGAGGATTACCCAGGGACATTCTGTCGCGCTTACCAAATAAAGCCCATCCCCACAAAATAAAAATACTCCCCCCTGTTTTAATTCCGACAGTGACGTGGGGGTATCCCCTAAACGAAGCCGAAACTAGAAAGTGCAAAATTGCACATCGTTCGAGTGGAATAGTATGTAAGGCTGCTAAGGGGGTCCCTTTCTGACAAAGTGGGGGTACCCGGGTGGGTGGGGTCTTGGGATTGGGGTTTTGGAACGATGTGAAGTTGGCTGTGGCTTTGTGTTGCTGGGAAAGCTGCACCGCACCGTCTAAACCGGAAACAGGTTGTGGGTAGTGTTGCGGGTAGGTTTAGTTATTTAATTATTATTTTTTTAATTTCAATAACTTACTACATTTGCTGGCGGAGGGGGTGAGATTCGAACTCACGGAAGGCTATTAACCTTCGCCGGTTTTCAAGACCGGTGCATTCAACCGCTCTGCCACCTCTCCGCGAAGGGCCGCATATTACCGCAAGCCAGTATGCAGTCAATCGGAAACAACAGCGCATAATTCCAGATGGAATTCCGTATAATGAGCACAATCAGTGAGTAACAGGAGACGATCATGAATCAACTCGATTACAACATTTCCCACAGTCAGGAAGCCGTACAGGACACCAACAAGGTACTCCGCAACACCTACTTGCTGCTGTCGATGACGCTTTTGTGCAGTGCTATTGCCGCCGGCATTTCCATGACACTGAACCTCAGCCCCAACATGAGTCTTGTGCTGATGCTGGTGGGCTTTGGCCTCTTGTTCTGGGTACACAAGGCTGCCGACAGCGCCAATGGCCTCATTGCTATTTTCGCCTTCACCGCTTGTATGGGTGCTGCGTTGGGCCCGATGCTGAATTTCTATCTGGCATTGGCACGCGGACCTGCGCTGATCATGGAAGCGCTGGGTGGTACCGCGCTGATTTTCCTGACGCTGTCGGGTTATGCGCTGACGACGAAAAAGAACTTCTCTTTCATGGGTGGCTTCCTGATGACAGGGATGGTGTTGGTGATCATCGCTGGCCTGCTTAACCTCTTCCTGCAGATACCGGTTTTGGAACTGGTGCTACCTGCCGCAGTGATTCTGTTGATGTCAGGCCTGATTCTGTTCGACACCAGCCGCATTATTCACGGGGGCGAGACCAATTACATCAGGGCCACTGTTTCCCTGTATCTGAATATTTACAACCTGTTCACCAGCTTGCTGCGCTTGCTCGGCGCCATGAGCGGCGACCGCTGATTCATGAAATGGTG
Organism: Klebsiella pneumoniae; assembly: GCA_945902215.1. Lineage (GTDB taxonomy): Bacteria > Pseudomonadota > Gammaproteobacteria > Pseudomonadales > Pseudohongiellaceae > CAILUG01. The sequence continues at coordinate 1,405 of CAMDML010000002.1, forward strand.
ACAGCGCCATTTTGGGGAAAATGGCGCTGTTTAAGGTGCAGTTGCTTCGAATGCCGCAGGCGCTCGACCCGTCACTGCCGAATTGATTAGCGGCGTCCCCGCTCCCATCCGCGACATCCGTTACAATAGCCGCATGAGTTCCTTCTCTCTCATCATTCAGGGTGCGCCCTACACTTCGCAGGCCTCCGTGTCGGCATTGCACTTCAGCCGTGCCGCACTCGCAGACGGGCATGAGATTCAGCGCCTCTTTTTCTTTCAGGACGGGGTGCATAATGCCTCTGCGCTCATCGTGCCGCCGCAGGATGAACTGCACCTGCCCAAGGCTTGGCAGGAGCTGATCCAGAAACATGGGATTGATGCTGTTGTTTGTGCCGCTTCAGCTCTCAAGCGCGGCATACTGAGTGATGAGGAAGCTGCACGTTACGAGAAGACTACTGACAATTTGCTGCCTGGATTCACCATCGGTGGTCTTGGCTTGCTCGTCGATGCTTTGCGCAATTCCGATCGTCTGATCAACTTTGCGCCATGAGCTCTTGATGAAATCTGCAAACAATCAGGAAGTGCTGTTTATTGCCAGCCGAAGTCCTTGGTCCAGCGCGGCGGCGGCCGCAGGTGCCGATTTGCTGATGACTGCTGCGGTGTTCGAACAATCGGTCGGTGTTGTGTTCTGCGGTGATGGTGTGTGGCAATTGCAGGCAGGACAGGATGGCTCTGGACTTGGCCTGAAGACCTTGGCGAAGATCTTCCCTGCCTTCGAGCTGTACGACATCAAGCGCATCCGCGTGGCAGAGTCCTCACTGCGCGAGCGCGGCCTGACGCTGCAGGACTTGGTCATGGATGTCGAACTTGTCAATGATGAGGGAATGCGCACCTTGATCGCCAGCAGCAAGACTGTATTCGTATTCTGATGATGAAAATGTGGAACGGACATTGAGCGGGCAAGAATGACGCTGCATACCTACAACAAGTCGCAGGACGCAAGCGAGGCCAGACTGCTCGCCTGTTTGCGCATGCTGGTACCGGGCGACAGTTTGCTGTTGCTGGAGGAAGGAGTGTACATCGCTTTGCAGTTACACCCGGGAATGCAGATTCGCAACCAGATTCCTGCCGGCGTAGCATTATATGTACTGGATGCGGATTTGGCAGCCAGAGGTATTTCTGCCAAAATTCCGGCGGATTTTTCCGCTGTCGATTACCGTGGTTTTGTGCGCCTTTGCCTGGCAAATGCTCGAGTCGTGAACTGGAACTGAATGCGTCATACCACACGCCACCACACGCTGCGCCGTGTGCATCTTTACTGAGTAGCAAGATGACCAACATGGTCGGTACACACAACGCGAATCTGGCACTGGACAAGGACGGCTATCTGGCCAACCTGAGCGACTGGTCAGTAGACGTTGCCGATGAGCTCGCCCGGGCTATGGAGGTGCAATTGACACCGCAACATTGGGAAATCCTGTACCTCATCCGCGATTTCCATCAACGGCGTGGACTGTCGCCAGTGATGCGTATCATGGTCAAGCTGGTCGAAAAAGAATTGGGTGCGGACAAGGGCAACAGCCTGTACCTGCTGAAACTCTTTCCCGACAGCCCGGCACGCCTTGCCTGCAAGATCGCCGGCCTGCCCAGACCAGTGAATTGCCTTTGAACGGGTTCTACGCTTTTCATCCTCTCGATTCGGGACTCGCTGCCTCACATTGGTTCGAAAAAATCCGCCACTTGCCCTTGCCCGTGGTGCTGGCCAGTGGCGGCTCGACACATGCTGCCGCACGTTACGACATACTTGCCGCTGCGCCGCGCTGCGTATTGCGCACTGAACAACAGCGCACTGTCATCAGCATGAACGATGGCACCGCGCCGGTAAGCACGCAGGAGGATCCATTTACGGTGCTTGCCCGTTACTGCCCAATCGACGCGGCAACCACAGCACCACAGGAACTGCCATTTGCCGGTGGTGCAATTGGATACTTCGGATATGAACTCCTGCACAACACCTACCGGATTGACCATGGCGCAAAGCCGGAGCTCGGGCTGCCCGACATGCTGGTCGGCATTTACGATTGGGCGGTCATTGTCGACAACCAAACCGGGCGCACGCTACTTGTCTGCCGTGGCATCGACGCCCAACATCAAGAGGAACTATTAAAGATACTGCGCACTACTGCTGTACCATCAGCGCCATCTTTCCGGTTGTTGGCACCGTTCGAGTCGAATTTCTCCAAGACGGAATACCTCAAACGCTTTCAACGCATCATCGATTACATCCACGCTGGCGACTGCTATCAGGTCAATCTGGCACAATGTTTTACGGCGCGTTGTGCCGGCGACAGCTGGCAGGCATTTCAGCGTCTGCAGGCCAGAGTCAATGCGCCTTTCGCCGCTTATCTTGAGGATGGCTCGCGCGCCATATTGAGTTTTTCGCCGGAGCGTTTCTTGCGCGTGCAAGAAAATGAAGTGCTGACGCAACCAATCAAGGGTACACGGCCACGCAGTTTCGAACCTCTGCATGATGTGGCCAACCGGCTTGACCTTGAATCGAGCGACAAGGATCGGGCTGAAAACCTGATGATCGTCGATTTGTTGCGCAATGATCTGGGGCGTGTGTGTGCCACCGGCTCGGTCAGAGTGGAAAACCTGTTTGAAACCCAGAGCTTCACCAACGTACACCATCTGGTCAGCACGATAAAAGGCAAGCTTGCGGATGCGCGGGATGTTTTCAAACTGATGCGCGCGTGTTTTCCGGGCGGCTCGATCACAGGTACACCAAAACAACGTGCAATGGAAATTATCAACGAATTGGAATCGAGCCGGCGCTCGGTGTATTGCGGTGTTATCGGTTATATCGATTACAGCGGCAATATGGATAGCAACATCGCCATCCGCACTTTGGTGCGCAGCGGCGAACACATGCGTTGCTGGGGCGGTGGTGGCATCGTCGCGGATTCAGTTGGTGACGAGGAATACCAGGAAACGCTCGACAAGATTTCAATCTTTATAAAAAACTTGCAGCAGCCGTGAAGCTTGATCCGGAGCATATCCGCCAGCGTCTTTTGCTACAGACCGCAGATGAACTGAACCCGCTAGTCGTGTCCCCTGCTTCCATCTCGCAAGCAGCCGTACTGGTATTGTTGTGTCCGGGCAACGCTGGCCCGGTGATAATCCTCACCCGGCGCAGCACAGAACTGCCACAGCATGCAGGGCAAATCAGTTTTCCTGGTGGTCGCATGCATGCAAACGACACCAGTCTGGAAGCCACTGCATTGCGTGAAACCGCAGAGGAAACCGGCCTCGATCCAGCCACGGTCATTGTGCTGGGGCGCTTGCCCGTTACCACCGTGAGTTCAGGATTCCTGATTACACCGGTAGTAGCCTGGGCCAAGGCCAGACCCCAGTTGCAGGCCAATCCAAGAGAAGTGGTGGAAATGATCGATTGTCCGCTGGCACTTGCGCTGGATTCGGCCGCATACAAAACCGGCTCTCAGGAACGAGACGGGATCAGGCGGGAGTTCTGGTATATCGAATTCGACGGCCATTATGTCTGGGGCGCTACCGCCAGAATGCTGCGCTCACTGGCCGTGTTGCTGGCGAACTGAAACGCAATCAGCCCAGTTTGCGCTGACTGTTCGCAATGAAGCGCTGACGCAATTCATCGTAGGTATGCACGGCCGGGAACTGTGGAAATTCGGCAATGACATTCGGCGGTGCGTTGAACAGGAAGCCGGCATCGGCTTCGGCCAGCATGCTGGTGTCATTGTAGGAATCGCCGGCGGCCAGCACGCGGTAATTCAATGCATGAAAGGCCTTTACTGCCTGCCGCTTGGGATCCTTCTGGCGCAGGATGTAATTCACCACCCTGCCCTGTAAATCTACCCCCAGCTTGTGACACAGCAACATCGGGTTGCCCAGTTGCGGCATCAGCGGCAACGCGAACTCGTAAAAAGTATCAGAGAGAATAGCGATCTGAAAATGCTGACGCAGCCAGTGCATGAACTCCGACGCACCCGGTAGCGGCTCAATGGTTGCAATCACTTCCTGGATTTCCTTCAGTCCCAGCTTGTGCTCGGCCAAGATACCAAGCCGCTGTTTCATCAGAAGATCGTAGTCTGGCACGTCGCGCGTAGTCAGGCGCAACTCGGCGATGTTGGTCTTTTCAGCAAACTTGATCCAGATTTCTGGAATCAGCACCCCTTCGAGATCGAGACAAACGATTTCCATGACTTCCACTCCACTACGAATAAACCGCGCGCATTCTCCCTGCTCCACACCCCGGTTGCAACGAGCGCGGACTCAACGCGTATGCTGCAGGCGCGGGAGATCCAGAGTTGCTGCCAGTGCCTCGCGCGCGGCCTTGTCCGGTGCGGCCATGTAGCGCTCAACCAAAGGGCGTTTGAGGTGCGGTGCGAACATTTCAATGAAATCGAACATGTAGCTGCGGAGGTAACTCTCCTTGCGGAATCCGAGGCTGGTCGTGCTCCACTCGAACAGATGCGAGGCATCGAGTGCCACAAGGTCGGCATCGCGCTGCGGCTCGACCGCCATACTGGCAATAATGCCGATACCAAGACCAAGCCGTACATAAGTCTTGATGACGTCAGCATCGGTCGCGGTGAATACCACGCGTGGCTTGAGTCCTGCGGTCTGGAATGCCAGATCAAGTTTCGAGCGGCCGGTGAAGCCGAAGACATAAGTCACGATCGGATATTCTGCCACCGATTCCAGCGTCAACTTGCGCACCGAAGCAAGTGGGTGCCCGACCGGCACCAGCACCGAACGGTTCCATAAAAAGCACGGCATCATGATCAGATCGTCGAAGAGTTCGAGCGCCTCAGTGGCAATCGCAAAGTCTGCCGCACCGCGCGCGGCCAGTTCCGATATCTGCATCGGTGTGCCCTGATGCATATGCAGAGCAACCTCGGGATAACGCTGGATGAAGCGCTTGATCACCGGAGGCAGCATGTAACGGGATTGGGTGTGGGTGGTGGCAATGCTGAGGCTGCCCTTGTCCTCCTGTGTGAACTCATCGGCAATGGCCCGCATCCCTTCCAGCTTCTGCAGGATTTCGCGAGCGGTCTGCACGAGGCGCTGCCCGGCTGGCGTTAGCGCTTTCAGGTGCTTGCCATTGCGCTCAAAAATTTCGACCCCCAGCTCCTCTTCCAACTGTCGGATCTGCTTGCTGATGCCAGGCTGTGAGGTAAACAGGGTTTCGGCGGCTCGGGAGATGTTCAGGTTAGCCGCGGCCACTGCGTCGATAAAGCGAAGTTGCTGAATATTCATGGGATCGAAGAATATGCGCTTTGATTATAAAAAACCATAGGCATATTCCATGAAGTCTTGGAGAAGGTAAGAAACCGTCTTGGGGACTCTTAATCGGGCTGAGGGCTCTTTCAGGGCAGTAGGTTGGCAATGCCAGCCGGGACATGCCCAGTAGCGACATGCTCACGCGCTGATTCGCAGTGGCCCGGCTGGTCGTCAAAGAATACGTCCGCCTCGTAGGCGCGCAGGAACGCACCCTTGTCCTGGCCACCCAGGAACAGGGACTCGTCGATCTTGATGTCCCAGGCCCGCAAGGTCCGCACCACTCGTTCGTGGGCTGGGGCGGCACGCGCGGTTACTAGGCAGGTGCGAATAGGTGAAGTCGCGTCGGGGAACTCCTTCTGCAGGCGCTGTAAAGCCGCGAGAAAAGGTTTGAAGGGCCCGCCACTGAGCGGACTTTTGGCTGAAGCCCGTTCACTGCGTGTGAACTCGTCCAGGCCGCTGGATTTGTAAACACGTTCGGCTTCGTCGGAAAACAGGACGGCATCGCCGTCGAAGGCGAAGCGCAATTTGAAATCTTCTGTGTTGGCAGCTTTGGAGGGCATGATGGTTGCCGCTGCAATGTCGTGCTCAAGGGCTTGCCGCACGTCCTGCCCATTCGTTGACAGGAACAGATGGCTGTTGAAAGCCGAGATGTAACGGTAGGGACTGGACCCGCCACAGAAAGCCGCCTTGCTGATGCTGAGCTTGTGATGTTCGATCGAGTTGAAGATCCGCAGGCCGGTATCGGCCGTGTTGCGCGACAGCAGGATCACTTCCACACGCGGCTGTTTCAGCAGCACGTTGATATGGAGCAGTTTCTTGACCAAGTGAAAGGCATCGCCAGGTTCGAGTGGCTCGTCTTCGTGTGCGATCTGGTACTGGCGGTAGGCTTCGATGCCCCGCTCTTCGTAAACCCGGTGACTGGCGTCAAGGTTGAACAGCGCGCGCGAGGAGATCGCAACAATCAATTTATCGCTGTCTGACGGGCGGGATTTACTGGCTTTTTCACCGGCGTTCATGCCGGACATGGTACACCGGTTCCCCGCAGGCCGCAGTAACCGTCCGGGTTCTTGGCGAGGTACTGTTGGTGGTAATCCTCCGCATAATAGAAAGCTCCTGCGGCACCAATTTCGGTTGTGATGCGTCCAGCCTTGGCCTTGTCGAGAGCGGCCTGATACACAATCCGTGAGGCTTCCGCCGCTTCTGCCTGTGTAGGGGAAGTGGTGTAAATCGCTGACCTATACTGGCTGCCCTGATCGTTGCCCTGCCGCATGCCTTGAGTCGGATTGTGTGACTCCCAAAACACGTGCAGCAGTTTGCTATAAGCGACCACGGCAGGATCGAACACAATCACTACGACCTCGGTATGGCCGGTCTGGCCACTGCACACGTCACGATAGGTGGGATGGGCTGTGAAGCCCCCGGCATAGCCGACAGCCGTGCTCCAAACACCAGAAAGCTGCCAGAACAGGCGCTCAGCACCCCAGAAACAGCCAAGTCCCACGATGGCGCGCTCGAGATGGGCTGGACAGGGTTCGGCCATTGAATTGCCATTGACGTAATGCACCGGAGCAATGACCATAGGCGTAGACCGGTGGGGCAAGGGCTCCCCTGCAGTTACCAAGGTCTCTTTTTTAAACAATGACATCGATTTCCTCCGTAAATGACTGAAATAAGGAACTTTTCCTATTTCTTGAGCTGCCTTCTCTGCCTACTATCGAAAGTTGGGCATACTAGGTTCAGGATACCGCCACAGAGTCAATTCAGACAGTGGCATGCCGACAATAAAAAGGCTGCTTAAACTATGTATCTGGAATTTTTCGGTATGCGTGAGTTGCCATTCACGCTGACGCCGAACACAGATTTTTTCATCGATCTCGACGGCCATCATCAGGCTTTGGAAGTCATCCAGCTCGCCCTCGAAAGCGGTGAAGGCTTTATCAAAATTACGGGAGAGGTTGGCACTGGGAAAACCCTGCTCTGCCGCCGCTTGCTCAATACACTTAGTGACCAATTTGTTTCCGCTTACATTCCCAACCCCTTTCTGACCCCGGACGGCCTGATGCTCGCGCTTGCCGAGGAATTGAACCTGCCTATATCCCCGGAAAAAGGCCGCCACCACATTCTGGGCCAGATCAATGCCCAGTTAATGAGCATCAAACAGGCCGGCAAGCAGGTCGTGTTCCTGCTGGATGAAGCACAGGCCATGCCCGAGGAAAGCATCGAAGCATTGCGGTTATTGACCAACCTAGAAACCGAATCTGAAAAGCTGTTGCAGGTGGTCTTGTTCGGCCAGCCCGAACTAAACGACCTGTTGAACCGTGACTCTTTGCGCCAGCTCAAACAGCGCATCACCTTTTCCTATGTGTTGCCAACGCTCACCGAAGACGAGGTCACAAGCTACATTAACCACCGCCTGTCACGCTCCGGCTTCCCTGGCGTGAACTTGTTTAGCTCCAAAGCTATTCAGGAAGTGTTCAAGGCCAGCGCAGGCATTCCCCGCATCATCAATATCCTATGTCACAAGGCCCTGCTGGTTGCCTACGGCCGTGGCGATACCAAGATTACGCATTTGCATGTTGGCCGCGCCGTGGAAGACACTGAAGATGCGCGCATCCAGGTAAATTACACGCAAAAGACAAACATAAGTGGCCCCAATTGGCTGACGCTTGTCATGTCTTGCATTGCCGCCAGTGCGCTCACTTTATTGATGGTTTACTGGTTGGGCTTGTAAGCCTGGTGTACTGCCACATCGATGGCGTGGCATGGCACCCCGTAAGTATTACCAAGTAATCTGACTGGAACCCGCATGTATCTGCGTCTTAGTCCATACCGGGAAATCCTGCAGGGCGTGCTGACCGATCTGGAGGTCAACGAAGGAATCATCAAGATCACGGGCAAAAGCGGCGCAGGCAAGACCGCGCTCTGTAGTCAGTTGTACCAGGAACTCGAAAGGAAGGGACAGAGTGCCATATTCTTCCTGACCCCTCCCGCCAGTGCGACTGGGCTGCAGAACAGCATTCTCGACAGCCTGAAGCTCGGTACATCGGGCAATTTTACCAAGACACTGACAGTCTGGCTGCTTGCGAATATCAAGGAGCGCAAACCGCTCGTGTTGATTTTTGACGATGCCCAGCACCTCGATCTGCAGGCTCTCGGCGCGATTCGCATGCTCTGCAATATACAGGACGCTTCACGCGCACTGATCCGGGTAATTGTCTGTGGAACCGAAGCACTCGATCAGAAGTTTGCCACTACTGCCCTGCGTGCTGTCACCCAGTTCCTGAGTCAGAGTGCCACTCTGCCTTATCTTTCGCTCGAACAGATGGAGGATTTTTGCCAGGGATATTGGTTGCGGACGGCTCAAGACATGAAGCCAATGAGTCAGAAAATACTTCTGAAACTTTTCCAGGAAACCCAGGGGCACCCGGGGATACTGCAAGCGCGTTTGAGTCAGGGCACCACTGGAGCGGAGAAACTCGACAGCACGGACGACAATGAAGCCGGCACTCGCACCAGACCGGGGAGATATCCCGGCCAAAGACCTGGATGGATTCCCGCAATACTGACCATGGCTGGACTGATACTGCTGGGTAGTACAGGCGGCTATTTGTTCCTGCTTCAGGATAGTAAAGCTGACCTGACCACCGCTGTTGTCATTGTTGAAGAACTGCCGGCCCCGGCAGCAACACCAGAGACCGAAGTTGTTGAGCGAGGAATTACCGAAATAGTAGCAACCGAAACACTTGTTCAAGAATCAGAAATTCCAGTAGCAGAAGTTACCGAAACTGAAGCAATTGAAACAACGCAGGCGATTGTGGCTGAAGCGTTGCCGGCGGCGTCTGAACCAGAAGCTGTCGCCATGGCCGAGTTGCCAAAAATCGAAACGTTTATTGCTGCGTGGACAAACAGTTGGCAAAGTCGGGATGTCGATGCCTATCTTGGTCACTATCACCCGGAGTTCGTGCCGGCGCAGGATGTCGCGCTGAGCGAATGGCAGAATCAGCGGCGCCGCGTAATCAGTAATGTCGGCAATATCACTATTACTGTCGAGCCAGTTGAGTACACGGTCGACTTACAGGAAGGCCAGCGTAGCGTCAGGTTCTGGCTACATTACAGCGCCAACAATTATGCTGATCGTACCCTGAAAGAATTGTTGTTGGTGCCGGTGAACGGCAACTGGCGCATTCTGACAGAAACCAATATGCGCACCGAACGCGAATGAGACAGCGCCCGAATCACACGCCTGCAGCGCACAAGGCCAGATAGCTGGCTATCACCTGTTCCATTCCCTGTTCGATGCATTCTACAGTCAAGGCATGCCCAATGGAGACCTCCAGAATTCCTGGTATCCGCAAAAAATCTTGGAGGTTATGCAAGTTCAGATCATGCCCTGCATTAACGCCGAGACCAGCTTGCTGCGCTACCTGTGTTGTACTCAGGTACTGCTCCAGCGTGGCAGCTGCATTCTGACGGCCATGACTCTGAGCATAGGCTTCGGTGTAGAGCTCAATGCGGTCCGCGCCAGTGCGGGCGGCGGCTTCGGCTTGCGCGGGCTCGGGATCAAGAAATACGGCAACTCTTACGCCCAGATCCTTGATGCCGGCTATGGTGTCGCACAGGAAAGCATGATGAGCACTACAGTCCCAGCCGTGATCAGAAGTCAGCTGCGCATCGGCATCGGGTACCAGCGTGCACTGGTGTGGACGCACCTCACTGATGAGCTGTAGAAACTGGGGTGACGGATATCCTTCAATGTTGAATTCGACATGCTTGTGTGCGCGCAACATCTCCGCCAGAACGTAGGCGTCCTGGCGGCGAATGTGGCGTTGGTCGGGGCGCGGGTGAATGGTGAGGCCATGCACGCCGAGCGCAATAAAGCGCTGAGCGAAAATTTGCAGATCGGGAGTATTGTGCCCGCGCGAGTTACGCAGCAAGGCGAGTTTGTTCAAATTGACGCTAAGTGAGGTCATGGTTGAGCGGTCACACCTTTACATCACGATCAGGCCAGATAAAGCCGATCGGATGCGGCTCCTGTTCAGCCTGAACCAATACCGCATGACAAATCAGTTGCACAGTGTCCTGATGCGCGAGCAAAGAGCAGGGACTGTCGCCCATCAAGCCTTCGATACGAATGCCGTCAAAACTGATCTGCGCCAACGTACGGACCTCGATCTGCAGGCCGCCGTGCAGGATGGCGACAATGGCAGGACGGTATTCGGGCGGCAGCTTTTCGCTCCACGCCTTTGCTTCAGCAGCGAGTGCCTGCAGCAACACACCCGCGCTGCGGAATTCATTGCTCTGTTCCTGGCTGCACGTAGCCGGAATCTGGCATAGGTTGTCTTCGCGCACAGTGGGCGGTGTGAAGCCCGGCACCGGCACCATCTGTCGGTTCAGGTAATCCATCAGATGATGGGGCGAAGAGCCATCCTTGAGCAGCGAGTCAACGGAGTCAGGCTGTGCGCCATCCTGAGTGCTGTCGAATGATTCCGCCATGTAGTGTTTCCAGAGCAGGGTTCAGAATGGTGCCCGGGGCCGGGGTCGAACCGGCACAACCTTTAGGGTCGAGGGATTTTAAGTCCCTTGTGTCTACCAATTTCACCACCCGGGCGGACAGGCAACATTATAGGTGCCACCGTGATGACCGCATAGAAAAAGGAAGTAAAAGTAGAAGAGGAGAATGCAAGTAAAGCGGTGGCCAGATGAAGAAGAGCGCCCGCGGCGTTCAAAACAACGGAATAAGCAGCGCCCGCGGCGTTCGAAGCCACAAAACCCGATCCGCGCAAGATGCACGCAAGTAAAACAATAGCTGCTTCATGAAATGGAGGCTGGAGTCGGAATCGAACCGGCGTACGTGGAGTTGCAGTCCACTGCATGGCCACTCTGCCATCCAGCCCTAGAGAACCCTTCTGTATCTGCAAGTCACAAAGACTCTTGTGACAGACACATCAGGGGCAACCTGGTGGCTTTCGCCTTATGGAACCAATGCGATTAACGGAACCACTTAGCTTCTTGGAACCAAAGGAATGAAACCGACGAGTAGTTTTAAACCAGCAAATTGGAGCGGGAAACGAGACTCGAACTCGCGACCCCGACCTTGGCAAGGTCGTGCTCTACCAACTGAGCTATTCCCGCGTTCGCCAATTTGTTCTGTGGTTCATTCTTTGAGTCGAACAAAAACTGCATTCGACCCGGGCTTTAAGAGGGCGTCATTTTAATCTGCTGAGGGCCAAAGTCAAGCCGATCTGCTCCATGGAAAAGCGCCTATTTGAGGCCACTTTTCAGCACCGGCCAAGCGTTGCGAAGATAGGTCACCATTGACCAGAGGGTAAGGACTGCCGCGACATTCAGCAACAAGAGTCCCAGGCCCCATAGCAACACAGGTCCTTGCGGATTCGTGGCCAACAACACCGTCAGGGCTATCATCTGCATGGTGGTTTTGATCTTGCCGATCATTCCTACGGCCACTGCATCACGCTGGTGATGTTCCGCCATCCATTCGCGCAAAGCTGACACCAGCACTTCGCGTGCAACAATCACGGCAGCAGGAATGATGTACCAGGGCACGGGATAACTTGCTGCCAGCATGACCAGCGAAATCGTCACCAGCAGTTTGTCCGCTACCGGATCCAGGAAGGCGCCAAATCGCGAACACTGGTTCATGCGCCGTGCCACATGGCCATCAAGCCAGTCAGTGATGCAAGCCAGAAGGAAGATTGCCGAGGCCATAGGATAGTGCCAGCGGAAATCCACGTAATACATGGCCATGAACACCGGGATCAGCAAGACACGCAACAATGTGAAGAAATTGGCGAAGGTCATTAGGGGATAAAGTTCAGATTTTGAGGGATTCTACCCTACAAATCCGTTCCTCAGTCACTCTTGAGCCAGACACTCTTCCGTCAGGCACTGTGCAGGTAGGTGTATATCGCTTCCGCCAGTTGCAGACTGATACCCGGCACCCGCTGCAGGTCCTCAACGCTGGCTTTTCTGACTTCCTGCTGTCCACCGAAATGATTTAACAGTTCGCGCCGTTTCTTGGGGCCGACCCCGGGAATGGCTTCCAGTTGCGACTGGGTACGTGCTTTGCCGCGTCGCTGTCGGTGCGCGGTGATTGCGAAGCGATGTGCTTCGTCGCGTATGTGTTGCAGCACATGCAGTGCCGGCGATTCAGCCGGCAGCGCCAGTTCGTCATGGGTGCCACCCATAATCAAGGTTTCCTGCCCTGCTTTGCGGCTGATGCCTTTGGCGATGCCGAGTATTCGCACCTGCTCTACCCCGAGTTCAGCCAATACGGTTTCGGCCTGTTGCAACTGGCCCTTGCCGCCATCGATGACCAGCAGATCAGGTAGCTTGCCCTCACCCTTCTGCAAGCGGATGAAGCGGCGCTTTAGCGCCTGCGCCATTGCCGCATAGTCGTCGCCCGGAGTGATGTTTTCGATATTGAAGCGTCGGTAATCGGATTTGAGCGGACCGTTGGAGTCGAACACGACACAGGAAGCAACTGTAGCCTCACCCGCGCTATGGCTGATGTCGAAGCATTCCAGGCGCATGACCGGCTGGGTAAAGCCGAGCGCATCCTGCAGTGCAGTCAGACGTGTTTCCATCTGTTGCTTATTGTTGAGCCGGTCTTGCACGCCGTGTTCGGCGTTGGTACGGGCCAATTCAAGCCACTTCTGCCGGTGACTGCGTACTTTGTGACTAATGCTGATGCGATGTTTGGCTTGCCAGGCCAGCGCAGCTTCCAGCTCCGCAAGTTCTTCCGGCGCATGGCTGCAAACAAGCTCCTTCGGTAGTGAGAACTGTTCGCCCTCGCCCAGATAAAACCGTGCAATAAAGGCATGCATGAACTGCGCGGGCGTACTTTCCAGCACGAACTTCGGATAGAAATTGCGGTTACCCAGCATGCGTCCGCCACGGATGAAAACCACGTGCACACACACCACGCCGGCAGATTCCGCAAGTGCCACAACATCGACATCACCCTTCTCGCCCGCCACATATTGTTTTTGCTGGATCAAACGCAGATCTGCTATCTGGTCGCGTAGCACAGAGGCTTCCTCGAACCGCAGTTCCGTGGATAGCTGTTCCATCCTGTTACCTAGCTCCTGGGTGATCGCATCGTTCTGCCCTTCGATGAACATCATCGAATGACGAACGTCGCCGGCGTAATGCTCAGGCGTTGTCAGGTTTACGCATGGTCCTGAGCAGCGTTTGATCTGGTATTGCAGGCAGGGTCGCGTGCGGTTGCGGAAAAATGCATCTTCGCACTGCCTTACCTGGAACACTTTCTGGAGCAGCATCAGGGATTCGCGCACGGCACTGGCACTCGGAAATGGGCCGAAATAGCGACCCTTCTGCTTTTTCGCGCCACGGTGCAGTGCAAAGCGCGGATACGTGTCTGCAGAGGACAGGAAAATGTAGGGGTAGGACTTGTCGTCGCGCAGCACAATGTTGAATGGCGGCCGCTTGTCCTTAATCAGGTTCTGTTCCAGCAGCAGAGCTTCGGTTTCGCTGTGGGTAATCGTGGTTTCGATGTTGTGGATCTTGCCGACCAACGCGAGCGTCTTGTTGTCGAGGCCGCTGGCACGGAAATAACTTGTCAAACGCTTTTTGAGATTCTTGGCTTTGCCGACGTACAAGGTCGCGCCGCTTGCATCCAGCATCCGGTATACGCCGGGACGTACGCTGGCATGCTTGAGAAAGGTCGCATGGTCAAAGGGCCCGACTGCACTCATGGGTAGCCTGCGTCAGATGATGCGAACTTCGGGACGGAGCAGGATGCCGAAAATGGCGAGCACAGACTCCTGGATTTTCTCCGACAGATGGACGAGCTGCGCCCCGGTAGCATTGCCGTAGTTGACCAGCACCAACGCATGTTCACGGTGGACGCCGACGTCGCCTTCACGGTAACCCTTCCAGCCCGCTTTCTCGATCAGCCACGCAGCTGGCACCTTGACCAGTGCGCCTTCTGGATAGCCAACCAACGCAGGAAAATTCGCGCGTAAATCGGCGAATTGGTCCTGCGTGATTTTCGGATTCCAGAAAAATGAACCGGCGTTGCCCAGCTTGTGATGATCGGGCAGTTTGCTGCTGCGGATCTTGCATACGGTGGCGCTGACCAGTTCCGGGGTTAGCAAGTTGTGCGGTATGTCACGCAGCGCCGCTTGCAGAGCGGGATAAGACAGGCTCAGCTGTGGTTGCTTGGGCAGCCGGAACACCACACTGCAGATGACATACTGGTCCTTGAGTTCCTGCTTGAAAACTGATTCGCGGTAGCTGAATTCGCATTCTGCATTGGTGAAGGTGCGCAGTTCTCCGCTTGCAATATGCAGCGCATCAAGGGTCAGCAGGGTGTCTTTGATTTCGACTCCGTAGGCCCCGATATTCTGCACCGGCGCTGCACCCACCGTGCCTGGAATCAGTGACAAATTCTCTAGTCCGTACCAACCCTGCCGCAAAGCATGCTGCACAAAGTCGTGCCACACTTCACCACAGCGGGCTTCCACATCGGCATGTTCGGTGGTTTCCGCAATCACGCGGATGCCCTTTATATTCAGTTCCATGACGAGCCCGGGATAATCCTGCTTGAACAGGAGGTTGCTACCCTGTCCGATAAGGATGTATGGCACCTGCTGTTCCCTGACCCACGCCAGAGCTTCACGTAATTGGTGCAGAGTGGTCACGTCCGCGAACCAGCGCGCCTTGGCGGCAACGTGGAACGTGTTGTATCTCCGCAGGTCTACGTGTTCCTCAATGTTCATTTTGTTGTTCATGCTGCGTGAAAAGTCGTGTCATGCGTCCGGCAGGTCGTGCTTGGCTTGCAGGAATTCGATGAAATCGGTACAGGCACTTTCAACCAGATCCAGCACCAGATCGAAACCTTCGCGGCCGGTGTTATAAGGGTCGGGCACTTCAATCCAGCCGGTATTGCCGTAGTCAAGGAACAGCCCGAGTTTGCCCTGATAGGCCACGG
Source organism: Klebsiella pneumoniae (assembly GCA_945902215.1). Lineage (GTDB taxonomy): Bacteria > Pseudomonadota > Gammaproteobacteria > Pseudomonadales > Pseudohongiellaceae > CAILUG01. The sequence goes on from CAMDML010000002.1 coordinate 16,676, forward strand.
GGCAGCGCTCTTCCAAATCGGCCAGGTTCTGCTGGTCCATTGCCAGGATGTAATCGAAGTCTTCGAAATCGCGGGCAAGAACCTGCCGCGCACGCAGCGGACTGAGGTCGTACAAGCGTTCCGCGGCGGCTTGCATCGAGCGTGGATCAGGCGGCTCGCCCACATGCCAGTCGCTGGTGCCGGCTGAATCAACCTGGATCACCTGACGGAGACCGGCTGCCAGCACTTGCTGCCGGAATACGGCTTCGGCGGTTGGCGAGCGACAGATGTTGCCGAGGCACACCATCAGCACCCGGATGCGCGGCACTTCGACGCTTCTCATTTCGGCATTACTCATTGCCCCACTCCTGTCCGGATCAGCCTGCGCACGTGGTCGAGATCGTCTTGTGTGTCCACTCCCGGCGGAATGAATGCACAACTCTGCTCGGCATGAATCGTGATGCCGTGAGCCATTGCCCGCAGCTGCTCGAGCTTTTCAGATTCCTCCAGAGCACTGACCGGCCATGTGACAAACTGCTTCAGCACCTTGACCCGATAGGCGTAAAGACCGATGTGGCGCTTCCCCAGTGCAAGCCTGGCGGTGGTCAGTCCGTCGCGCGGCCAAGGAATCGGCGCGCGGGAAAAATACAGCACACGGCCTTGCGCATCGGTTACCAGCTTTACAGCATTTGGATTTCGAAATTCGGCTTCGTCTGCGACCGGTGCATACAAGGTGCAGATGCCGGTTTCGGGACGTGCAGCAAGATTGGCAGCAACCTGATTGATCGCCGCCGGTGGCAGCAGTGGCTCATCGCCTTGCACGTTGACGATGACGGCGTCATCACGCAGGCCGAGTTGTTGCGCGACTTCGGCAATACGGTCGGTGCCGGATGTATGCTGCGGATTGGTCATCAATACTGTAACTCCGGCACTTTGGCAGACACTCCGGATGCGTTCGTCATCAGTTGCCACGTACACAGCCGCAGCCTTACTGAGTTGCGCACGTTCGACGACGCGCAACACCATGGGTTTGCCGCCAACATCCAGCAGCATTTTTCCCGGAAGGCGCGTGGACTGGTAACGCGCGGGGATGACGACGGTGAATGACATGGTTAGGGATGCTTACGGTTGGCTTTTTCTTCAGGCGTAAGTGGCCGCGCTTCGCTGTCCAGCATTACCGGAATGTCAGCGCGGATCGGATAGGCCAAACTGTCCGCGTAGCAGACCAGCTCCTGTTTCTGTTGATCGTAATGCAGGCTGCTCTTGCACAGCGGACAGGCAAGGATTGTCAGTAGTTTCTTGTCGAGCATGTCGTGGTCCTCTTGCTATTTGTCGCCGTAAGGTTCGCGGAACACGCCGGGTACCGGGCGCAATTCAAAGGCCGCAAGTTCACGCTTCACTGCAACGAGCCGTGCAGTCAGCGTTTCATAGAAATCCTGAGGCAGTTCCGCCTGCACCTTGAGGCACCAGTGCCGGCTGGTAATCAGCGGCAGGCATTTAACTGCATCTTTTTCTGTCATTAGCACCGGCAGGTCGTCCGGGAAATTGATCTCGTCGCTTCGGAAATGGTGATGATCCGGAAACGGATGGGTAATGATAGCAAAGCCCTCCTGGCAGAGGGTGGTAAAAAAGCGTTCGGGGTTGCCGATACCGGCGATGGCATGGACGCGATCCTGCAGATGCCCGTAGCGTTCCAACCAATCGCGACAGGTCAGTGTCTCGCCGCTCTGGATGTTCACCAGCAAGTCGGGCACCAGATGCATGCTGGCGCGTGCCTTGATGCCATCGGGTAGTTCCAGGCCTTCGTCGGCATTCACCACAACATAATCCACTTCCAGCAAACGCTCCGGGCCTTCGCGCAAAGGACCTGCCGGCAGAAAGCGGCCATTACCAAAGCCGCGGGTGCCGTCGATGACTGCAATCTCAATATCGCGCGCCAGTGCATAGTGCTGCAAGCCGTCGTCGCACAGAATCACGCCTGGGCGGTACTGTTCTTCCAACAAACGCACACCACGGCCGCGATCAGGGTCGACCACCACTGGGGCATCCGTGTTGAGTGCGAGCAGCAGGGCTTCATCGCCACAGATATCGGGCGGGGTATCTACAGTAACCTGCAAGGGATAAGTGGGGCTCTTGCCGGAGTAACCGCGACTAACCACGGCCGGCTTCCAACCCTGCTCTTGCAAGTATTGGCAGAGTGCAAGGGTCAACGGTGTCTTGCCAGTGCCGCCGGCGGTCAAGTTGCCGATGACAATAACGGGTACGGTAGCGCGCGTCACCGGTTTGCGCCCGCTTTGATAAGCACGACGGCGGTATTGCGCGATGGCGCGATACAACAGGCTCAAGGGCAGCAGCCAGCGCAACCATCGCGCATCGCGATACCAGGCGCGTGGCAGCAACTGCTTCATGAGGTACCCCCCTCTTCCACCACTTCCGCGAACTGCATCCTGTGCAGCGCCGCATAAATACCCTCTTTGGCCAGCAGTGTCTGATGGGTACCGGATTCGACGATACGGCCCTTGTCCATGACAACGATCAGGTCGGCTTTCTCAATGGTGGACAGCCGGTGCGCGATAACAAAAGTTGTGCGGCCGCGCATCAATGTGTCGAGAGCATCCTGGATGTGGCGTTCGGACGCGGTATCAAGTGCGGAAGTGGCTTCATCGAGAATCAGGATGGGTGCGTCCTTCAATAGTGCACGGGCGATGGCCAGACGTTGGCGCTGGCCGCCGGACAACAAAAGGCCGTCATCGCCGACCATCGTTTTGAGACCATCGGGAAGTTCCCGAATGAACTCCAGTGCATGCGCGCGTTGCAGAGCCTGCTCCACCGCCTCATCAGACGCACCAGCAAGCTCACCGTATGCGATGTTTTCGTGAATGCTCCCGTTGAATAGCACGATTTGCTGGCTGACGAGCGCAATCTGGTGGCGCAGGTTGTCGAGGGTGTAATCCGTATGCGGTACGCCGTCGAGCAGAATCTGCCCGTCGCGCAGCGCATAAAAGCGCGGGATCAGATTGACCAGGGTGGTCTTGCCGCTGCCGGACTTGCCAACGATGGCCACGGTTTTGCCCGGTTCGCACACGAGGTCGAGTTGATCGATCACCGGTTCCGCACTGGAGTCGTAGGCAAAGCTGACATGGCGAAATTCGACCTTACCGCTGACCCGTTCGGACACATGCGTACCGGCATCGGTTTCACCTGGCATATCCAGTATTTCGAAAATGCTCGCGGCCGCGGCCAGGCCCTTCTGGATGTCGGCGTTGACTTTGGAAGTCTGGCGTACCGGTTTCATCAGCATGCCCGCAAGGGTAATGAAGTTGACGAACTCGCCGGGCGTGAAGCTGGCCAGCGCAGCGGGATCCATCGCCAGCCACACCAGAAAGGCAATTGCAGCTGAGACCAGGATGTGCACGATCGGTGCGCTGATCGCGGCCGTCAGCGCCAGCTTCAGGTTCTGGTTAGTGTTGCGCAGACTCGCAGCGGTGAACTTGGCGGTGATCTGGCGCCGTGCGCCAAATGAGCGGATAACCTTCAGGCCTTTCAGGGCTTCCGACAGAATCTGGGTCACGTCGCCCATGGAAGTCTGGATGCGCTGGCTGTAGCGGCGAAAATAGCGTGTAGCCAATACCACAACGCCGCTGATCAGCGGCGTAATCGAAATGAAGATCAGGGTCAGTTTCCAGTTCATGATCAGTAGGGCAATCACGATGGCAATCACGGTCAAGCCTTCGCGCAGCATTACCGTTAACGCATCACTCACTGCCGCGGTGATCTGGGCAACGTTGAAAGTAACCGTCGACAGCAGATGACCGGAGGCCTGGCGGTCGTGATAGCCGAGCGGCAGGCGCAGGAAAGAGGTGATGATTTCGCAGCGCATGCGGTGCACGATGCGCCAAGCCACAGTGCCCATGAAATAGGCGCCAAGAAAACCACCAACAGCGCGCATCAGTACCAGCAACATCAGGAACAGCGGAATCATCACGCGGGCATCGCCGGCAGCAGTCCCTGCGCCGATACTGTCGACCACTTGTTCAATCAGCTTGCCGAACAGGGATGTCGCAGCTGCATAAAGCCCATAGCCTAAGATGCTGAGCAGAAAGGCGCCCCACAAGGGTTTGATATAAGCGAGCAGCCTGCGATACAGCGCCATCCCGGACAATGTGATAGGCGTGACGGCCATAGCCTATTCGCTCCCGGGCGTGCGGGTGGCGATACTCAGCTTGGTAAAGCCAAGTTGGGCTACCGCATCCATGGCCGTGACCACCGCTTGATGAGTAGTACCGGCATCAGCAGTGATTGTGATCGGCAGCGTGTTGTCACCTTCGGCAAGATCCGTGATGGCTTGCATCAAAGTAGCTACCTGGTTATTCACCAGTCTTTGGCCGTTCACGGCGAAAGCACCCTCCTGGTCGACCACGACATCGATGCGCAGCGGCCCCTCCGTTACCGTTTCGCCACTGGCTTCCGGCAGGTTGATGATCAGACTGCTGCTGCGGCTAAACGAAGTGGTGAGCATGAAAAACAGCAACAGGATAAATACGACATCGATCATGGAAGTGAGATCGATGGCGACATCCGCTTTGAGGTGGCGCTTGAATTTCATAAGTGGGTAACCCGGGCACTCACAAGTTGCGGACTTCCACTGTGCGGGTGGTGTGCAAGGCATCCACCAGCTTGATGGATTCGCGTTCCAGCTCGACGACCAGTGTCTCCACGCGGCGAATAAACATCCGATGGAAAAACATTGACGGTATCGCAACGATCAGTCCTGCTGCTGTCGTGATCAGGGCTACGGCGATACCGCCGGCCAGCACACTGATGTCGCCATTGCCGATATTCACGGTTTCACTGAACACCTGGATCATGCCGAACACGGTCCCCAGCAGGCCCAGCAGCGGCGATACGGATACGATGGTTCCCAGCGTGCTGAGATAGCGCTCCATGTCGTGCACCACATGCGAGGCTGCCAGTTCGATGCTTTCGATCATCACCGTGCGTCCTGCCCTGGCGTTAACGAGACCGGCCGCGAGAATCTGGCCCAGCGGCGAGGACATGCGCAATTCTCGCAATTGGGCGGCATCGAGCTGGTTGTGTTTGATCTTGGCCCAAACATCGGCAAGGGCATTGCGGGGGGCGATGCGGGCCGGACTCAGAGTCCAGAATCGTTCGATGATGATGGCGATGGCGATGATGGAACACAAGATGATAGGCAGCATCATGACGCCGCCCGAACGGACTATTTCAAACACGTAAACTCTCCGTTGCAGGATGGGGCACTTTACCACATTACCCCGGCCGTCACGACGAAAGCAGCCCTGCCCAGCACAGGCGGACCCCATTGAAATTATTGAGGAAATCAGAGCGGATAGCCCCAGAATCTGCGCTGCTCCCGGCGCTGCTCGCGAACGGCCATGATCCCCTCTGCAGAAATGTCGAATTCCACCGCGCCGCTCATGGCTGTCAGGTATTCCAGGCTGCCTGTAGCCTGATAACGGGCTCTGACATCCGGCAGCGGATGATGGAAGCGGTTCCCGTAGCCGCTGGCATACACGACTGCTTCTGGTTTGACTGCTGCTACAAAGCCCCGCGAGGAGGATGAACGGCTACCGTGATGCGGTGCTACCAGCAGCGTGGTACGGCGCAACTGGCCATCCCTCAGCAGTTTCATTTCTGCAGTGCGTTCAATATCACCCGGCAGCAGGATTGAGTAAGCACCGATGCTAACCTGCAGCACACACGAGGAATCATTATCGGTATAAGTATCCGAGTCGGGATGCAGCACCTCGAAATCAATACCGTCCCAATGCCACTGCTTGCCTGTACGGCAAGTGGCACCACTAATGGAAGCGGGAAATCGGTCAGGAGCTGAGCCCAAAAACTGCGCATCGGGAAAGACTACCGCAATGCCGGCCAGCCCACCGGCGTGGTCGTTGTCGGCGTGACTCACGAGCACACTGTCCAGATTGCGGATATTGCGGTGGCGCAGGTAAGGCACCACGACGTCACTGCCCGCATCGAAGCGCGTACTGAAATACGGACCCGTGTCGTATAGCAGATGGTGGTGGCGTGTGCTGACCACAACCGCGAGCCCCTGCCCTACGTCCAGCACAGCTACCCTGATTGTGCCTTCCGGCAGCAAGGCTTGTGGCCACAGGAACGGTAAGGGCAACAGCAGCAAAGCAACCATGCGCAGTTTGAATACAGGGGTGAACAGCACGAGCAGCACCAGCAGGCACAAGACACACATTGCAGCGAGGGACAACGCGGGCAATGTCACGAGATCGAAAGGTGTCAATGCTACATACCCTTGCAACGTCTGCATGTACCAACCCAGCAGCAGGTCAGTCAATTGCAGCAGTATGTGTGCGGCGAAGGGCCAGATCCACATCAGCAGTACTGCCACCAGTGCAAGCGGGACCACCAACAAGCCGATGAAAGGAATCGCGGGCATGTTGATCATCGGGGCCAGCGGACTCATTTGCTGGAAGAACAGTAGCATCAGGGGAACAAGGCCGAGAAATACCAGCCACTGGATGCGCCATTCGAGGCGGAGTTTGTTGAGAGTGCCAGACCACCACCCGACTTCGCCAACTGGTGCCGGCTTCGTCCCGAGCCCTTCCGGTTTTGCTGTGGTCAACAGCACGGCAACAGCGCAGAACGATAACCAGAATCCTGGGTTTTGCGGTGCCAGTGGATCAAGTGCGAGGATCAGGGCCAGTGCGAGACACAGCGCATCAACACCCGAGGTCTGTCGCCGCAACAGACGGCCGGCGAACAACACAGCGGCCATGACAAACGCGCGTTGCACCGGCAGTGAAAAGCCCGCCAGTCCGGAATAACACCAGGCTCCCAGCAAGGCGAACCCTGCGGCAATCTGCGGAGCCGGCCAACGCAGTAACAAAGACGGCCAGCATGTCGCCAGCCCCCAACCCAGCCGGTACAGCATGAGCGCGATCAGTGCGACATGCGCACCAGAGATCACGATCAGGTGATTAGTGCCAGTCTTGCTGAACAGCTTCCATTCGTTCTCGGATATGCCGTAGTGGTCGCCGATGGTCAGTGCGCGGATCAAATGGGGATAGTGTAGGCCCTCAACAGCGGCAAGTTTCCGGACCAAGGCAAAACGCAGGCGAGTGAACCAACGCTGGCCGGACCCGTCTGCAAGTAAAACGTTGTCTGCGCTCTCCCTTACATACCCGGTGGCGCGAATCTGGTTCTGCATCAGCCAGGCTTCGTAATCGAAGCCACCCGGATTGGCAAAACCATGCGGAAGTCGCAAACGCAACTGCAACTGCCAACGCTCGCCCGGTGCGATCGGCAGTGGCTGGTACAGATTGATCAGAACCTTCGAGGCGCTTTCTGTTGCTGTGGTAAATTTACAGTCGGCCAGCACAGCTTCCGTACAGAGCGCTTCGATATTGAATTCAAAGCGCAAAGAACGCTCGGTCTGCTGCGGCAGGCTCCACGCAGTGCCTTGCGTCCATACATCAACACCATCGAGCTCTGCCGGCCAGCGGGCGCCAATGCTACCGTGCGCATAGATGAGTAACCAGCCGCAACCGAGCACAAAAGCACCCGGCACACGCAAAACCTTGTGGCAGTGCAGCAGCACGCCAAGTACAAGCAGGCAAAGAATCAAGACCAGCGAGGGAACCTGCGGCACAAAGCCACAGACGATCAAACCCGATGAAAACGCGAGCGTCCATATGCGCATGACAGCATCCTTGCCAAAGAGAGTTGCAGTTTAGTACAGATTGGTACGGGCGCCAGAAAGAATCCTGGACCTTAGCGAAACAGCAATGGCGCCTGTGCGAGAGTCAGGTAGATACGCATCTGCTTGCGGCGCGGATACCAGTCCACCAGGAACACGGCCAAAGCCTCCCACAGCGCAACCCACGCAGCGATATTGACACCCTCAGCGAACACGTTGGCAATCACGCCGCGCTCGAGCCCGATCCAGCGGCTCAGCAATACTGAACACACGAGTATCGCGGTGCCAATCAGCACAAACATGGTGGAACGCGTGAACATCTTGTGCATTTGCATACGCTCCTTCCCTGCCAGGTACTGGAAATAGGTGGCGACGCTGCGCCGGATGCGCTCGAATGTATCCTCATCGTGGTGCTGGTTAAAGGTGAAGCGGATGGCGAAAATCTGTGGCAGCAGTTCTTCGGCACAGTCAGTCAGGTAGTCGACAAGATCCTGGTTCAGGTCGCGGCGGATATACGGCGCGTTGCGGTCAAAGTTGTTGTAGAGGTCTTCGGCCTTGTCGGTGGCCACGTCGAGGCACAGCATGCCGTGCATGTCGCGTTCGTAGCGGCTCTGGACTGAGTGTTTGCTACTCATAACGCAGTATTTCCGCCGGCCTGACCCCGGCTGCGCGTGCTGCGGGGTACAGCGTGGCGAGCAAACTCAGCAGCAGTGCCAGCGCACTGACCAGCACCACATCGATGGCCCGAATCTCGGTCGGCAGATAATTGACGGGATAAATATCGGAGCTGAGGAACTGAATGCCGAATAGTGTTTCCAACCCGGCGACCAAGTCGCCGGCAACCAGGGCAAAGCCGATGCCCAGTACAACGCCAAGCACTGTACCGATTAGACCAATGATGAAGCCCTGCACAAGAAAGATGCGACGGATCGTGCCGAGCGGTGTGCCCATGGTGCGCAGGATTGCAATGTCGCCCTGTTTGTCGCGCACTACCATGATCAGGCTGACGATGACGTTGAAGGCGGCAACGCCCACCAGCAAGGTCAGCAAGAGGCCAACCAGGGTCTTTGAGACGCGTATGTTTTCGTAGATGTTGCCGTAGTTGTAAGTCCAGTCGGCGAAACTTAAACCTTCCGGCAGACTCAGGCGCAGGGCTTCGGTGATGGCGTAAGCCTCAAACAAATCGGTTGTCTGGATCCGGTAGCCCTGGATGCGGTTGTCGAGCCGGTACAGGCGCTGCGCGTCGGCCAGATGCACCAGAGCAAGGTTACTGTCGAGTTGCGAGCCAACGTCGAAGATGCCCTGCACTATAAAGGCACGCTTGCGGTGGAACTCACCCATCGGGGTGATCGGCACCACGGTGGAGACCAGCATCACCCGATCCCCGAGCTTTACTCTGAGCAATTCGGCGAGTCCGGTGCCGATCACAATGCCATATTCGCCAGGCTCGAGCGCGTCCAGACGGCCACTCGTCATGAAGCGGCTGATAATGGACACCTGTTCTTCCTGGGCGGGATCAACGCCGTTCAACAGAATGCCTTTGGTAGTGCCATTGGCGAGGAGCATGCCCTGCAGCTGCATCCAGGGGGCGAGAGCACGGACGCCTTCGGTGCCACGGATCGTTGCTACCATTGGCTGCCACTCACTCTCGCTGAGCAGAAACTCGTTGCGCGCGCTGGTCACGGTGATGTGTGGCACCAATGCGAGAATGCGTTGCTGCAGCTCACGATCGAAGCCGTTCATGACGGACAACACAGTGATTAACACCGAGACGCCAAGTGCAAGGCCGAGTACCGACAACAAGGAAATAAAGCCCACCAGCAAGTTGCGTGAACGCAAGGAAGCATAACGGCTGCCGATATAGAGCGCGGTGCTCTTAGGCATCGGTGTGCCCCTGATACAGAACCAGCTTGCCGTCCTGCAGCACAAGCGTGCGGTTCATCTGCGCAGCGAGGTTCGTGTCATGCGTTACCAGCACGAAGCTGATGTGCAGTTGCGCGTTGAGCTCCCGGATCAGCTCATGAATGGTATGCGCGGTGGCGCGGTCGAGGTTGCCGGTGGGCTCGTCCATCAACACGCAAGCTGGATTGTTGACCAGCGCACGTGCAATCGCAACACGCTGCCGTTCACCGCCAGACAGTTGCGCCGGGCGATGTGTCAGGCGTTCTGCCAGACCTACGCGCCCGAGCAGTGCAGCCGCACGCTGCAGGCAATCGGCATAGGGCAGACCGGCAATGATCAGCGGCATTGCCACATTCTCCTGCGCTGTGAACTCACCGAGCAGATGGTGGAACTGGTAGACGAAGCCAAGGCTCTGATTACGGATGCGATCTTGCTCGCGTCCCGACAGCGTGGATATGTCCTGACCCTTGATGAACACCTTGCCGCTGGTCGGCGTGTCAATGCTACCGAGCAGGTTCAGAAGAGTGGTTTTGCCTGAACCGGATACACCGATAATCGCCAGCTTCTCGCCAGCGCGCACTTCCAGGTCGACGTTGTTGAGCACAGTCAGTACATGGTCGCCCTGGGTGAATGACTTGCTGAGTTGCCGGCAGGCCAGAACAACGTCATTCATAGCGCAATACCTGGGCAGGCATGATGTGGGAAGCTTTCCACGCGGGGTACAAGGTGGCAAGAAAGCTGATGACGAGCGCGGCGCCGCAGGTAACGGCGACATCGCGCCAGTGCAATTCGGAAGGTAATGAGCTCAGCATGTAGAGCCCGCCGGGACTGACCAGATTCTCGACCCAGCCGGAGATGCCGGCGAAATTTACCGCGATTAATATGCCAGTGACTGCACCGAGCAGAATACCCATCACCCCGACCACGCTACCCTGCACGAGAAATATCCCCATCACAGTGCGTTGCCCCGCGCCCATTGTGCGCAGGATCGCGATATCGGCCTGTTTCTCGGCCACGACCATCACCAGGGTGGAGACAATGTTGAAGGCGCCAATGGCGACAATCATCATCAACATAAACCAGGTCATGATCTTTTCCAGTTTTAGCGCGTTGAACAGTGCGGCTTCGGTGACACTCCAATCTTCGCCACTGTACTCAGGACCTGGCAAGAGTTCGCTCAACAGTTGCAGGCCGGCGGCGACTTCACGGCCGGCGGCATCGATATCAGTGAACTTCAGCCGCAAGTGCAACTGTTCCCCCGGTTCAGTGATCCCCAGCAAGGGCAGACTGTCATCGATGTGAATCAGTGCCAGATTTGCACCGATACTGAACTGCACATCGAAAATGCCAGCCACAACGAAGCGATGCATGTTGAGACTAAGATCGGTGCCAGCCGCGTTGCTGCGAGGCACAACGAGGTTTACAGAATCGCCGATGTCGAGCCGCAGATTGCCAGCCAGTGCGCGACCAAGCACGATGCGCTGGGCGCCGGGCACGAGTTCAGCAAGACTGCCGGCCAACATGTTGTTCTCGATGGGCGACACCTGCCCTTCCCGGTCCGGATCAATACCGCGCACCTGCGTGACCTGATGGTAGCCGCGCTGGCTCAGCATGGCTTCGGTAAGGATGTAAGGCGCGACTGCGCCAACGCTGTCCATGCCTGCAAGCACATCAACAGCGGTTTGAACGTCAGTGAAACCGGGTGTTGCGCTGATGTCTCCGTGCGGTACGGTGATCAGCGTGCGTTCGCGCTGCATGCCCTGCAGGCCATTGAAGATGGAGAGAACGATGATCAGGGCCAACACGCCAAGCGTGAGGCCTGCCATCGAGATCAGCGAAGTAAAAGAGATAAAACGATTGTCCTTCCGGGCCAGGATGTAGCGCAGGCCGATGAAGAGCGCAGGGATACGTGGACGAGTCATGCGGCGATTATCAATCATATACGGGGTCAGAGCTTAAGCTCTGACCCCTACGCCTTGGGATATTACAGCGATGCCAGAGGTTGGTCATGCAACAGTTGACCGGCTTGATGTTGGTGCCGCTTGAGCAAGCGCTGCACGGTCTTGAAGCTGATCGGCATCACCGGCGTGCTGACTTCTGCCGAGATCGCGCGCAGCGACTTGCCCTGCTGGTTCATGCGGATGATGTGCTTGAGCACCTTCTGCTCCATCGGGTTTTCAATCAACCGCCCGTTGGAATGGATCAGGTAACCGAAGGGGCGGCTGCCACCCAGGAAACGACCTTTGCTGCGCTGACGCTGCTTGACGGTCTTTATCCTCTCAGTGGAGCGGCGCTTCTCGATGCCATGGAATACGCGCAGCATCTTTTCAAAGGGAGGACAGAACTGTGGGTTGGTGAGGTCGCCTTCGAGGTCGACAACGTAGAGACGGATCTTCCGCTTGCGTAACTGTTTTACGACAGTCTGCATGTCTTCGCAGGAACTGAACATGCGCTCCAAGGTACAGGTAACGACGATGTCGCCGGATTCGAGTTTGTTTGCGAGCCGCTGCCAGCCCTCACGCTGCGCCAGGTCCACGGACCAGAGCAGACTTTGGTCGAGGATGTTTTCGTTGACGCGCATGCCAACGCGCAGGGCATAGGTATGCAGCCGCAGACTTTCCTTCTCAAGAAGTTCATCGAGTTGCGTGCCGGATTCGACTTCCTCGATCTCCGAGGTGCGGGCATAACTGTAAACGGCCATAAGCGTTCTCCTTCCTGCGCAGCTTTGCTATATTTTTTATTGTTTTTTATGAGTTGCGGTGCTTTCTTCAGGTAAAGCTTTAATTTGCATTCTGGCGGCCGTTATTGTGTCTCTGTCTGTGCAATAATCAACCGGGGTCGCGATTCTAATCATTATGATTTTAGCTATGCAAGCTAAATTATGGATTATTCAGGATTTTTGAGATGGCTATAGAGCTGTTTCAGGGTTGGCCGCCCCGAAGCTCGGCTACTTCTGGCGCCATCACGCTTTCCTGCACACTACCCGCTCCTTCGAGGAGGCGAACTACTTCAATCCGACCTTCTGGAGTCTTTCAGTCGAATTTGAGTTTTATATTCTGCAGCCACTACTGGCCCTGCTGGGTCGTCGACTAACGCAGACCTGCCTGCGCTCCTCCCGGAGTTTCTGGCCAGGAGTCTGTTATACCGTGTGGCGCAAGCTGGGCAAGGGCGGAGGCTGAATTGGCAATCAGGCAAAGCTATGGCGGCTTTCGCGCTGGGATTTTGTACTGCTGGCCGCTGTCTTGACGCTGACATTCGCCGCGGTGCTGTACTCCCTCTACGAAAATCCGCTACGAAAATCCGCTACGCAATTTGGGCAGGTGTATAGGCATGCAACCTGAAAAGACGGGCTAGAAAGTACTGGCCAGACTCTGCAGTGTCGCGATCAGCGGCATTGGGTAGACGCCGAGCCAGAGGATGGCGATAGTCATCGCAGCCATTACCGCCCGGACTCCGAATGGCAACCTGGCGGCGGCCGGATCGTCTTTCAGGTCAGCTGCAGCTGGCTGTAGCATCATGTAGATGATGCGCAAGTAGTAGTAGAGACCAATCGCACTGCCGGCGATCAGCATCGTGAGCAGGAACCACAACTCCCCTTCCACGCCAGTCGTGAAAACATAGAACTTGCCGATAAAGCCAGCGGTCAGCGGAATGCCGGCCAGCGAAAACAGCACAACGATCATTACCGAGGACAGCCACGGATTGCGCCAGAACAGACCTTGGTAGTCGCTGATGTGGTCCAGCTCCTTGCCGGAGTTGGACAAGGCGCTCGTCACCGCGAAACCGCCCAGCGACATCAGGAAATACGCCGCCATGTAGTAGCTCATGCTTTCAATGCTGAGAATGTCGGGCACGGCTGCCGCTGCAATTACAACGACCAGCAAATAGCCGAGATGCGCGATAGAGGAATAGGCAAACAGGCGCTTCACGTTACTCTGCATCAGTGCCAGCAGGTTGCCGAAAATCATCGAGGCAGCGGCCATCAACGACAGCACAATCGTAATGGCAGGGAAAGCAAAAGCTTCAGCTTCCAGCAGAAAGCGCAGGCTAACGGCCACCATGGCCGCTTTGGAGATCGTTGCAAGAAAAGCGGTGACCGGCACCGGCGCACCTTCATAGACATCCGGCGTCCACATGTGGAAAGGCACCAGCGACAGCTTGAACGCAATGCCAGCGATGATCATGAGGAAGCCAACGAGGAGAATCAGGTTGGCGTTACCGTCGGTCAGTGCGGCGGCGGCAGTGCCCAGTCGCGCGAATTCGAAAGTACCCAGCATGGCGTACACCAGAGCCATACCGAACAGGATAGTCGCCGAGGCAATACCGGACAGGATCAGGTATTTGAGTGCCGCTTCCAACGGGAACTTGGCGACTTTGGCGGAATGAATCGGATACGCGATCATCGCGTAGAGGCTGATGCCGATCATCTCCATGCCGATGAACATGGACACAAAATGATTGCTGGAGGACAGCACCACGCCACCGAGGGTGCCGGTCAGGACCAGGATGTAGAACTCTTCGTTTTGTTCGTTGTGCTTCTCAAAATAAGGATAGGCAAGAGCGGTGACGCCAATCGCTCCGATGATGCAGAGCGCGGAGAAGAACAGACTGTATTCATCAATGATCAACAGCGGCGTAACTTGCAAGGGTGTCACGGGGGTAATGAAGACAAACACCAGCAGCGAGGCAAACAGCCCGGCTTGCGTCAGTGAATTGATCAGGCCGTGGTCGCGCTTAAACGCAGCCGTAACCATCACTACCACCGTAGACACGGTCAGCAGGATGATCTGGAGCAGGTCGATTAGCTGTTCGGAACTCATGTCATATGCCTACTATTTTAAAGGACTGCCGCGGGCGCTGGTATATCCTTGCCATTGGCGTTGCCATCACGGGAATGCAACGCCGAGGCTGCGCAGTGTCGGTTCAGCCATGTCGAGCATTGTCTGCGGGTACATGCCCATCCAGATCAGGCCAATCATCATCAGCGAAAAGCACAGCATTTCAACGAAGCTGAGATCTGCCATCTTGTAGTTGTTCTTGTTTTTGCCGTGGAACACTTTCTGAATAACGATGAGCGAATAGATCGCGGCAACCACAAGACCCAATGCCGCGAATGCGGTGGTCAAGATGTTTACGCGGAAGCTACCGAGCAGTACCAGAAATTCACCGACGAAATTGCCGAGGCCAGGCATGCCAACGGCTGCAACTGTGAAGAACATGGCCATGAAGCCCATCTTCGGTGCCACGCCCCAGAAGCCACCCATCTTGTCCATCTCGCGAGTATGGATGCGATGTTGCAGGCCGCCAGCAAGCATAAAGAGTGCCGCAGCGCTGAACCCGTGCGCCAGCATTGTCATAACAGCGCCTTGCATGGCTTGTGCATTCCAGGCATAGACGCCCAGCAGCACAAAGCCCATGTGGCTAACCGAGGTGTAGGCGATCAGGCGCTTGAGGTCGTTCTGTGCGTACGCGACTTTCGCGGTATACAGGATGCTGACCACGGCGAGGGTCATCGCGGCAGGTGCGAAGAGCGCGCTCTCATCAGGGAACAGCGGTACCGTGAAACGGATCAAACCGTAAGCGCCGGTTTTCAGCAGTACGCCGGCCAGAATCACTGAACCTGCCGTAGGTGCCTGCGAGTGGGCATCCGGCAGCCAGTTGTGGAAAGGTACGGCTGGCAGCTTGGTCGCAAACGCGATGAAGAAGCCAAGCATCACCCACATTCCCATGCTGTCCGGCAGGTCGGTGCCTAGCAGGTCGAAGTAACTGAACGACATCGCACCGCTCTGCAGGTAGTGGTAGTAGGCCAGAATCAGGATGCACAGCAACATCAAGAGGCCCGACACCTGGGTAAAGATGAAGAACTTCATCGCCGCGTATTCCTTGTTCTCATGACCCCAGATCGCGATGATGAAATACATCGGGATCAGCATCACTTCCCAGAAGAAGAAGAACAGGAACAAATCGAGCGCCGTGAACACACCAAGCACACCCGCCAGCGTCCACAGCAGGTTGAAATAGAAGAAGCCGCTGCGTTCCTTGATTTCACCCCAGGCAGCGCCCAGTGCCATCAGGCCGAGGAATATGGTCAAGGCGATCAGCATCAGCGAAAGACCATCAGCGCCGAAAATAAAGCTCACGCCAAAGCGCGGAATCCAGTCGGCCTGGTACAGCACCAGCCAGTCACCGGTTTGGCCGAGTTGCGCCACCGTATTGGCCCCAAGCCCGATCGCTTCGGGTGCGACCAGCATCATGATCACCAGGAACAGGTCCAGCAGCAGTGCGCACAGTGCGATCACACGCGGGTGTCCTGTTCCCCTGCTCTCCGCCAGCCAGGCACCAATGCCGCCGGCAAAGAGGATCACCATCAACCAGACCAGGATCATAAGAAGACTCCAATGCTGACCAGGAGCAACAAGCCGCAGGTCAGCGTGATGGCATACCAGCGCAACTGCCCGGTCTGGGTATCACTCACCAGTCCGTGCAGAAATACGGTCGTACGCGCGGTACCGTTGTAAATCGAGTCGATGAAATCGTTGCGGTTCAGTTTCGCGAGGCCGATATACGGGAATACGAACAGGCGGTCATACAGCCAGTCCATGCCCCACTGGGTGAACCAGAAGCGATGCAGCGCGCCGCCGAGGGTTGAAGCAACCAACTTTTCGGTATTGATGACCTTTTTCACGAAGATCAGGTACGCCGCCAGAATGCCGAGCATCGGCAGGCCCATCATGATGGCCTGATAGAACAGCGAGGGATGATGTTCTTCGACTTCAGGGAAGACCGCTTCGACCGGTATGCTGATGTAGCCTCCGACCAGCGCGAGAATCGCCAGCACCACCAATGGACCCTGCAGATGCCAGCCCATTACTTCATGGCCGTCGTGGGTCTTCTTGCCCCAAAACACGAGGAAGTAGAGACGGAAGCTATAGAGACCTGTCATGAACGCGCCGGCCACACCCATCAGCCACAGCAGGTAGCCACCTTCATGGTGTGCCAAGGCGCTGGCGAGGATTTCTTCCTTCGAAAAGAAGCCGGAGGTAAACGGCAACGCAACGAGTGCGATCGTGCCAATGAAAAACAGCGCGTGTGACCACGGCAGATCCTTACGCAGGCCACCCATCTTGAAGATGTTCTGCTCATGATGCATTGCGAGGATGATCGAGCCGGCGGTGAGGAACAGCAGCGCCTTGAAAAAGGCATGTGTCATCAGATGGAAGATTGCGCTGCTCCACGCACCGACCCCAAGCGCGAGGAACATATAGCCGATCTGGCTGACGGTGGAGAATGCCAACACCTTCTTGATGTCGTTTTGCGTCAGCGCTGTGAAGCCGGCCATCAGCAAGGTAATGCCACCGATAACGCCGACCAGATACTGCACATCGGGTGCGAGCAGGTACAAGCCATGGGTGCGGGCAATCAGATACACACCGGCGGTGACCATTGTCGCGGCATGGATCAATGCGGAAATCGGGGTGGGACCGGCCATCGCATCGGGAAGCCAGGTCTGCAACGGCAACTGGGCAGATTTGCCGACTGCACCACCGAGCAACAACAGGGTCACCGCCGTAGCCAGGCCTGCGCCGCCTGCAGCCGTCGGCCACTGGGTCTGCGCGATTTGCATGGCTTCCTGGATGTTAAGCGTGCCGACGCTGGTAAACAGCAGGAACAGACCCAATGCCATCGACGCATCACCAACACGGGTCACGACAAAGGCCTTGCGTGCGCAGTACCCGTTGTATTCATCGGTATACCAGAAGCCGATCAAGAGGTACGAACACAGGCCCACACCTTCCCAGCCCATAAACAACAGGAGCAGGTTGTCGCCGAGTACAAGGATCAGCATGGCCGCGACAAACAGGTTCATATAGGCAAAGAAGCGCGGAAAGCTCGGATCGTCGTGCATGTAGCCCGTTGCGTACACGTGAATCAGGAAGCCGATGCCGGTGATGATGAACATCATCACCAGCGATACCCCGTCAAGATAAAGCGAGAAACCGGCTTCGAAGGAACCAACTTCCATCCAGATCCACAAGGTCTGGGTAAATGAAGTCGCGTCGGAGGCGATGAACTCAAGCCCGGCGAGCAGCGCGACGAGGAAAGCCAGCCCGATGGAACCCGCTCCGATGATGCCGGCCGGCAGTTCAGGCAGCTTGCCCTGGGTGAGAGTCAAAATCAGGAAACCGACCAGAGGGATCGTCGGCACCAGCCACAGTAGTTCGAGCATCGGTCCTTACCCTTTCATCTTGCTGAGGACATCGAGGTCCAGAGTCTTGAATTTGTGGAACAGTTGCAGCACGAGGCCGAGCCCCACCGCTACTTCAGCAGCGGCAAGACTAATGATCATCAGGAACATGATCTGGCCATCGGTGCCACCCCAGCGCGAACCGGCAACGACAAAGGCCAACGCAGTGGCGTTCAGCATGACTTCGAGCGACATCAGAACGAACACCAGGTTACGGCGGGTCAGCACGCCAATCAGTCCCAGCGCAAACAGGATCGCGGCCAGTAACAGGCCGTGCTCCATCGGAATTTGTTGCATCGTTACAGGCATGTAAGGTTACTCACTTATTTGCGTGCCAGATGGTAGGCACCAACGAGGCCGGCCAGCAGCAGCATCGAGGCCAGTTCCACAGCCAGCACGTAGGGGCCGAACAGGTCGATGCCGACATCTTTCGCTGTCACCACTGTATGCGCCATCTGTTCCTGGGCACCGTTGATCGTCAGCACGAGTTCAACGAGCAGCGGTGCAGCAAGCAGCGACGGGCCAATCCACATGGTCGGTTTCAGCCACGCGCGCTCCTGGTCCTGCGTGGCCTGACCCAAGTTCAGCATCATGAACACAAACAGGAACATGACCATGATCGCGCCGGCATAGACGATAACTTCCAGGGCTGCGGCGAAGTGTGCACCAAGGGTGTAGAAGATTACTGCCAGTGAGAGCAGCGACACGACGAAGTACAGCAAGGCATGGACAACGTTGATGCGGGTAACCGTCATCAGTGTGGCCAGAATGGCGATGATACTGGCGGCGTAAAAGAGAACGCTCATGGCAATAGGCTCCTGCGATCGATGGGTGGCAGTTCGTTGCGCGCTTCACCCTTGCCTTTGCCGCCAATGGATTTGCCGGCAATCTTGTAGAAGTTGTAGTCGTGATACTTGCCGGTACCGTTGATCAGCATGTGTTCCTTTTCCCAGACCATATCCTGGCGCACGTATTCGGCCATTTCAAAGTCGGGAGTCAGCTGAATCGCGTGCGTCGGGCAAGCTTCTTCGCAGAACCCGCACATGATGCAGCGCGAGAAGTTGATGCGAAAAAATTCGGGATACCAGCGGCCATGCTCATCTTCGGTTTTCTGCAAGGCGATGCAATCCACCGGGCACGCTACAGCGCACAGGTTGCAGGCCACACAGCGCTCTTCACCATCAGGATCACGGGTCAGGATGATGCGTCCACGCCAGCGCGGAAACATGTACGGCATCTGGTCAGGATATTCGACCGTATCCGCCTTCTTGAACAAATGGGTGAACACCAGCCACAGCGTGACCAGCTGTGACCAGATTACGTATATTTGCTTGCCGATGGCAGCGAACATAAGCCTTAACCCCCTTGGTACAGAACAATGGCGCCGGTGACCAGCAGGTTGAGCAAGGCCAGCGGTAACATCAGAAGCCAGCCGTAGTTCATCAACTGGTCATAGCGCGGGCGCACCAGCGCGGCGCGCACCAAAATAAAGAAGAACACCCAGGAGAAGGTCTTCAGACCCATCCAGAACAAACCGGAAATGATTTCATTGCCGAACTCCAGACCAAACGGCGCCAGCCAGCCACCGAAGAACAACACCGAGATCAGGGCCGACAGCACCAGCATGCCGATGTATTCACCCACGAAGAAGAAGCCGAATTTCATGCCCGAGTATTCGGTATTGAAACCGGAGACGATTTCCGACTCGCCTTCCGCCAGGTCGAAGGGCCAGCGCTTGGATTCAGCCAGACCGGCCACCATGAAGACGATGAAGCCGAAGAACTGCGGAATGATGAACCAGCCATCGCGCTGGGCTTCGACGATCTCGCGCAAATTGAAGCTGTTACCGAGGATAACGACGCCAAGCATGGAGATCCCCATGAATACTTCGTAGCTGATCATCTGGCCGGCAGCGCGCAGGCCTCCAAGCAGGGCAAATTTATTGTTTGATGCCAAGCCACCAAGCATTGCGCCATACGCGGCAAGACCAGCCATTGCCATGATCCACAGCAGGCCGATGTTCATGTCCATAATGCCAACGCCTGGCGCGAACGGAATCACGGCGAAGCTGAGCAGCATCGCGATCGGAATGATCAGCGGCGCGATGACAAAAGGAATTTTGTCGGAGAATGGCGGTACCCAGTCTTCCTTCGCCAGCAGTTTCACCACGTCGGCTACGGATTGCAGAATGCCGAAGGGCCCGACGCGGTTTGGGCCGAGGCGTTCGGACAGGAAGCCCAGCACGCGACGTTCAACCCAGATCAAGAGCGCCGCAACGACCAGCACGGCACCGAGGATCAGGGCGATGTTCAGGTAGGAACCTACGACGAATTCAAACATCAGTGCGCGCCTCCTTTGCTGTTGCTTGAGGAGTTGCCACTGGTATCACTGACAATGATGTTGCTGGAGCGCCAGTCTTTCGGTGCCTGCCAGTTGGCCGCCTTGTTCAGGCTTAGCGCTGCGCCGGTACCGCCTGCTTTGGCGATGACGTCCGCGAAGCTCAAGCCATTGAGGCCCACGCTGACACCAACTGTGCCGGGTTTGATGCTGTCGCGCAGCAGCACCGGTACCGCGCCGTTGTGCTGCACTTGCACGCCATCTGTGCTGCCCAGCCCCAGTTTGTGCGCATCGGCAGGATTCAGCGCAACATAAGCGGCGGTTGCCTTGGCCTGGATAGCTTCGCTGCGTGCAGTAAGTTCTTCACTCCCAAACAAATGATACAGCGGGAACAGCGCAAAGCCCTGCCCTGCGGCTTTATGTACAGTAGCCGGAAACCAACTCTGCGCGGTTGCGGTTGTGCCAAGCAGGCGTTCGCCGAGCGAAGCCTGATTCAGTGCAGCGCCGGTATGCTTCTGGAATTTGAACAGGCTCTGGTTGGAATTCCAGCCCGGTGCCCAGGGTGAACTGAACACGGCGGAGTCTTTCAGCGCTGGCACGCCTTCCATCGAGAAGTTCATGATGCCGTCTTCATCCTGCTCCTGCTTCGGTTCGTGCACATCGAGATGCGCGCGCATTGCGGTACGGCCGCTGTAACGATGGTGCTGACGCGCTGCTTTCATCCCGGCAAAGGTGTAGTCGGCACCGGGCGTCAGTTTGTCGAGCAAGTGGCCGTTGGGTACGAGTTTCGCAGCCAGCGCAGTGATTTCATGAATACGTTTGTTGCCTTCGGTCAACCATTTGGCGCTGGACTGAATTGCAGCGTCTGGTTTGAACACGGCATAGAAGTGCTGTGCGCGACCTTCATAGTTCACGAAGGTGCCGGTCGTTTCGGCGAAAGTGCCGGCAGCTAGCACGAGATTCGCTGCTTCGCCGGTGCGGTGCTGCAGGCTGTCGAGTACCGCGAGGTGTTCGAGGCCTTTGAGGAACTTGTCCACGTCGGCACTGGAAGCGCGGCGATACAGATCGTTCTCCAGCACAATGGCAGTCTTCGTGCCGCTGTTCAGGGCTTTGGACAAGGTGTTGGCGCTGCCTTTGAACAGCAAGGCAAGACCGAGGCTGTTGGCTTCGGGTACAGCCAGTGCGAGGCCGGCTTTCTTGTCACCATTCTGCAATGCGGTAGCTATATTTGCCGCAGCATTGAGCAAAGCAGGTTCAAGGCTGCTCGTGCCGCTGACGATCAGCGGGTTCTTCGCGGCTTTCAGATCAGCTGCGATGGCGGTAACAAGAGCTTTTTCGTCTGCGCTCAGATCACTGGCAGCAGGCGCGGAACTATCAAGCGCATGCGCCACGGCGAAAGCGATACGCGCGCTGTCTGCCGCGCTGGCGATGTATACCTGTTTGGCAATGTCATCCAGGCGAGTGGCATGTGGTGTCAGGATGTAGAGCGGGCTCTTCTTGTCCATCGTCAGTGTGCGAATTGCCGCATCATGCCACTCCGGCAGTTTGATCTTCACTGCCATCTCTTTACCGAGATTTTTCACAGACTGCCGCAGGGCCAGCGCGAGGCGTGCAGCGGTATTGGTGACGTCTTCGCCGAGGATCAGCACAGCATCGGATTTTTCAATGTCTTTTACCGAAGCGATATGCACGGGGCGTGTTTGGTAAATGTCGAGCACTTGCTGCAACAAACCAAATTCAGTGTCAGATACACCGGCGTAGAAGTTTGCTGCACCAACGAGTTCGCGCAGCGCAACGTTCGCTTCCAGCGAAGCCCGCGGAGAACCAATACCGAGAGCTTTGCCTTTGAGAGCCAGCAACTGGGCTTTGGCTTCTTCAGCTTTCATTTCTGCGGGACGGCCATCATGCGCGGAGCGTGTCATCGACACCTTGATGCGCTCGTTGCTGTTTACATAACCGGTACCGAAGCGGCCCTTGTCGCACAAGAAGTAGCCGTTGACCTCGTCATTGAAGCGGTTCACTACCCTGCGCAGCGTGCCATAACGCTCGCCGGGATTGATGTTGCAGCCAACCCCGCAGGCGGCACAAACGCTGGGAGATGTCTGCATATCCCATTTGCGGCTGTAGTGCTTGCTGAATACTTTGTCGGTAAAGACACCTGTCGGACAGACCTCGGCGAGGTTGCCGGAGAATTCGCTTTCGAGGGGACCTTCCTGGAAACGACCAAAGTAGGTGTGGTTGTGCGATGCCTGCGGACCGAAGTCGGTGCCACCGGCGTAGTCTTTGTAGAAGCGCACGCAGCGATAGCAGGTGATGCAACGGTTCATCTCGTGACCAATGAAGGGGCCGAGATACTGGTTGTTGTGCGTGGATTTCTTGCCGTCGTAGCGGCGATAGGTGTGGCCGGACATTACCGTCATGTCCTGCAGGTGACATTCGCCGCCTTCCTCGCACACCGGGCAATCGTGCGGGTGGCTGATCATGATGCTTTCAATGGCTTGAGCACGGAACTTGGCAGCGTTCTTTATCGAGTAGCGAGCACCTTCTCGCGGCGACGTCATGCAGGCCATGACTTGGCGGCCACGCTGATCTTCATCGTTGGCGTATTCAATAACCGCACATTGGCGGCAGGAGCCGACCGAACCCAAGCTCGGGTGCCAGCAGAAATACGGCAAATCCTGCTTGTTGGAGAGAATTTCCTCCAGCAGGTTCTTGTTCGGGTCTACTTCAAAGACCGTGCCGTCTACGGTGATCTTGGCCATTTTTGCTCCGCTCAAAAAACCATATAAATCAGCTTCTTGAATAAAATTCCTAATGTTTCTTAAAGTGCTTTCTTAAGTGTTTTTATAGCTACAACCGTGGTTCACGTGCGCCACAAATTCATCCATGAAGTACTTCAGCCCACTCTGGATCGGTTCGGCAGCACCAGGCGCCAGCGCGCAGAAGGTATTCCCGGGGCCCATGTACACGGTCATTTCCTTCAGAATTTCGATGTCTTTCAACTCGCCTTCGCCGTTTTCCAACTTGTGGAAGATGTGTTCAGCCCACGGCAAGCCATCACGGCACGGCGTGCACCAGCCACAGGATTCATGCGCGAAGAATTTGGTCAGGTTGTGGATGCAACCGATTGGACAAGTCTTGTCATCGAGCACCATGATCAATGAAGTCCCCAAACGGCTGCCAGCCTTGGCGACATCGCCTGGAATCATCGGCAGGTCGAGATGCTCTGGCATCAGGAAGTCAGTGGAGCCGCCACCTGGCAAAAAGGCTTTGAGCTTGTAGCCGTCCTGCATGCCCCCGGCATAGTCTTCAAGCAGCGTGCGGAAAGTGGTGCCTGCGGGCATTTCCCAGCAGCCAGGTTTATTCACCCGCCCGCTGACACCGCTGATGCGCGTGCCGGGCTGACCGTTGATACCCAGACTCTTGAACCAGTCGTTGCCCCAACGGACGATGCCGGGGATATTGCAGATAGTTTCGACATTGTTAACCAGCGTTGGCCGGCCCCACAAACCACTGACCTGCGGGAACGGCGGTTTCGCACGTGGATTGGCGCGTTTACCTTCGAGCGCATTGATCAGTGCGGTTTCTTCGCCGCAGATGTAACGCCCTGCGGATGTATGTAGCGCCAGTTCGAGACTGTAGCTTGAACCCTTGATGTTCTTGCCGAGGAGTCCACCTGCATACGCTTCGGCAATGGCCTTGTGCAGGCACTTCTCGGCTACTTTGTATTCACCGCGCAGAAAGATGTAAGCCTGTGTGGCTTGCAGTGCAATGGCTGAGGTAACAACCCCTTCAATCAGCAGATGCGGATCGTGTTCCATCAGCAGGCGATCCTTGAAGGTACCCGGTTCCATTTCGTCGGCATTGACCACGAGATAACGCGGGCCGCCATCAGGCTCGGGAATGAAACTCCATTTGAGACCCGTGTTGAAACCAGCGCCGCCGCGGCCGCCAAGACCGGAGTCCTTGACGTGGTTGATCAGGTCGCGCGGCACCATCGTCAAGGCTTTGGTGACGCTCTCGTAACCGCCGGCAGCGATGTATTGCTGCAGGTTGTAGGGCGCCCGGCCGATCTCAATGTTTTTTGTTAAAGGCTTCTTTTCCATCACTGACATTCTCATCTCGCGCTAACGCGCTCAGGCCTTGGCTTTGTAGCTTGCGAGGATCTCATCGATCTTCGCCGGCGTCAGGTTGCGGTAGTGTTCGTTGCCAACCATCATCGTTGGCGCTTTGTCACAGTCACCGAGGCAAGGCACCGGGAGCAGTGTGAACAGGTTGTCGGCGGTAGTCTGACCATAATCGATGCCGAGCTGCTTCGTGATGTGGTTCTTCAGCGAATCACAGCCGAGCATCCAGCATGCAACACTGTCGCAGAACAGGATAACGTGCTTGCCGACCGGACGGCGGTAGATCAGGTTGAAGAAGGTGGCAACGCCTTCAAGATCATCCGCCGAAATCTTCAGGTAGTCGGCGACAGCCAGCAGGCTCTCGTCGGACACCCAACCCTGGTACTTCTGCACGATCTTCAGCGCTTCCAGACCCACCGCTTGCGCATAGGGATAGTGGAGTTTTTCATGCTCGATCTCATGAATCTCTTCGTGCGTCAGTTGCCTCGGCTTAGGGGCTGTGCTGGCAATGATGTTGCTCATACGGTGTAGTCAGCTCTGTCAAATACGGTTGCTTAGCGATCCACGTCTGCCATCACAAAGTCGGTGGTTGCCACGACTGCGGTGAAGTCAGCCAGCATCAGGCCGCGGCTCAGGAACGGAACCGCCTGAATGTGAATGAAGGACGGTGTACGGATACGGGTACGGTACGAACCAATGCCACCGTCGTTGATCAGGTAATACATGTTGAGACCTTTGGTGGCCTCAATCGTCACGGAGACTTCAGTCGGGTCCATCACTGGCCCCCAGCTGACGCTGAGGAAGTGGTTGATCAGGGTCTCGATGTCAAGCTTGCTCTTCTCTTTGAGCGGCGGTGTGGTCAGAGGATGATCAGCT
This sequence comes from Klebsiella pneumoniae, assembly GCA_945902215.1. Classification (GTDB taxonomy): domain Bacteria; phylum Pseudomonadota; class Gammaproteobacteria; order Pseudomonadales; family Pseudohongiellaceae; genus CAILUG01. Next base: position 41,856 of record CAMDML010000002.1, read on the forward strand.
TTGTACGGACCTTCCGGCATGTTTTCCACGCACTGCTTGATGATGCGGCAGCTTTGGCGCATTTCTTCCACGCGAATTGCGGCGCGGTCGTAACAGTCGCCGTTGACGGCGATCGGTACGTCGAACTCGAAGTTCTCGTAACCGCTGTACGGGCGCTGCTTGCGGTAGTCCCATTCAAGGCCGGTGGCGCGCAGTGCGGGTCCGGTCATCGCCCAATCAAAAGCGTCTTGCGTGTTCATCACACCGACGCCACGCGTGCGTTGTTTGATGACGGTATTGTTCATTATCATCTTGTCGTATTCGGCAAGACGTGCGGGGAAGTAATCAACGAACTCCTTGATCAGTTTGTCCCAGCCTTTCGGCAGATCCTGCGCTACGCCACCGATGCGGAACCAGCCCGGATGCATGCGCGCACCCGTAATTGATTCGATGATGTTGAAGGCTTTTTCACGATCAACAAAGCAATAGAACAGTGGCGACAACTGACCAAGGTCAACTGCCCAGGTGCCGTAGAACAGCAGGTGCGAACAGATGCGGAAGAATTCGGCGAGCATCACGCGTATCACCTGTACGCGGTCTGGTACCTTGATGCCGGCCATTTTTTCCACGGCCATGACGTACGGCAGATTGTTCATTACACCGCCGAGATAGTCGATGCGATCGGTGTACGGAATGAAGGTATGCCAGGTCTGGCGCTCAGCCATTTTCTCGGCACCGCGATGGTGGTAGCCAACATCAGGCACGACATCCAACACGTTTTCGCCATCGAGTTGCAGGGCGAAGCGGATCACACCGTGTGCGGCCGGATGGTTCGGGCCGAAGTTCATGAACATGAATTCGGAGGTGTCGGACTTGCGCGCCAGGCCCCACTCTTCCGGTCTGAATTTCAGTTGTTCCTGTTCACGGTCCTGGATTTCGTCGCTCATCGTGTACGGGTCCATCTCGGTGGCGCGCGCGGGGTGGTCTTTGCGCAGCGCATGGCCCTTCCAGGTGGGCGGACACAAAATGCGGCTCAGGTTCGGGTGGCCGGTAAAGACGATGCCGAGCAAATCCCAGCACTCGCGTTCTTGCCAGTTGGCGCTGGGCCAGAGGTGGATCGCAGTGGGAACGTTGAGATCGTTCATCTGCAGCGCGACTTTCAGACGGATGTCGCAATTGCCGGAGAACGAGGTGGGATGATAAACAACCGTGAAGTCGCTGGCGGGCTGGCCTTCGCGGTGCACGCGCACGCGTTCGTCGATGCCGGTAATGTCCAGCAGCATTTCATAGCGCGGACGGTGGTCGTCGCGCAGATATTTGAGCACGGCCAGTATCTTGTCACGGCCAACCCAGAGAGTGGGCATGCCCTCGGCTGTATGCTGACGGACGAATTCGCTTTCCCCGAATCTTTGGTAAAGATTGGTGATTACAGCCGGAACTTCCTGGTTGATTGCACTCACAGCTTACACCTCGTCCGGACTGCGCAGTACGGTTGCTGCAATGCGGTCTTGCAAGCGTGCTTCGCGCTGAATTACGTTCTTCGCGCGCTCATGCACGCCCTGATCGTTGATCATCCAGCTGATCGGGCGGCGCTTGTTGGCGATCGAGTCTTGCAACAGGTTCAGGCCCTGCAGCAGCGCTTCGGGTCTGGGTGGGCAGCCAGACACATACACGTCCACCGGCAGGAATTTGTCGACTCCCTGCACAACTGAATAGATGTCGTACATACCACCAGAGTTCGCGCAGGAGCCCATGCAGATCACATACTTCGGCTCCATCATCTGTTCGTAGAGGCGCTGTACTACCGGCGCCATTTTGCGAAATACAGTACCGGCGATGATGATCATGTCGGCCTGGCGCGGTGTGGCGCGGAAGACTTCGGCGCCGAAGCGCGCAATGTCATGGCGACTCGAGATCGCAGTAGCGGCTTCCACATAACAGCAGGACAAACCGAAGTTAAAGGGCCATATCGAATTCTTGCGACTCCAGGCCAGCATGTCTTCCAGCGTGGTCATGACTACATTCTTGCGAATGTAGTCATCGAACTGGTTCATGCCAGGACTGGTTGAATATGCGTCTTCAGGTTTTACCAGTTCCCAGCTCATCAGTGATGCGCTCCTGTAGTTCCAGATGAGTGTGTGCCAGAAGAATGGCTGTGGTCATGGCCTTGTACAGGGGCTGCCACGGCTTTGTTGCCCATATTCGTGACGCCGCCTTCACCAATCAGCATGGCCTTGTCATGTTGCTGGCGTTTGGTGCGCCACTCAAGTGCACCACTGCGCCAGAGATAGAGCAGCCCGGCGACCAGAATGAAGATGAAAATACACACCTCGACATAGCCGAGCCAGCCAGCTTCACGGATCGAAATTGCCCAGGCGAAGAGGAAAGCGGCTTCAAGGTCGAAAATGATAAACAGGATGGCGGTGAGGTAGAACGGAACGGAGACTTTAAACTGGGCGGAGCCGACACCAAAAACGCCGGACTCATAAACATCGTGTGTGGCGTGATCCTGGCGCTTTTGTCCCAGCAGCGCGGACACGATCAAGAGACCAACAATGAGGCCGACGACTATTACCGAGTAGACCAGAAGCGGCCACAGGTCAATGTTTACACTGGAAGCGTTCACGCCGAAATCCCGTTGTTCTGGAGGTTGTTACAGAGTAGTTACAGGGCAGTTACTGTCAGCTTCGTCCACGCTTTTTTCACGCTCTTTACGCAGCCTTTACGTGTACAGGAGAATGCAAAAGTGCAATCTTTCTGTTGTTTATCTGCAGTAGGTAAACGGGGCGCCAACTTACACTTTCAAGGGCTTATCTTCAAGAGCTTATCTGTAAGGTTTTTAATCAAAAAACCCGGTTGATTCCGTCGAAGGCTGCCACCTTGTAAGCTTCGGCCATTGTCGGGTAGTTGAAGGTGGTATTCACAAAGTAACGCAGGGTGTTGCCGCCATTTTTCTGGCTCATGATCGCCTGCCCGATATGCACGATTTCGGACGCCTGGTCACCGAAACAGTGAATGCCGAGGATCTCAAGTGTATCGAAGTGGAAGATCAGCTTCAGCATGCCCACTTCGTCGCCGGTGATCTGCGCGCGGGCAATGTTGCGGAAAAATGCCTTTCCCACTTCGTAGGGAATTTTTTTCTCGGTCAACTCACGTTCGTTCAGACCGATAGTGCTGATTTCCGGAATGGTATAGATGCCGCTTGGCACCTCTGACAGGGCACAAAATTCGTGCGGATTGAAAATCGCATTGCTGGCTGCCCGCCCCTGGTCGTAGGCCGCACTGGCCAGCGCCGGCCAACCGATCACGTCACCGACCGCGTAGATATTAGGCGTGGCGGTTTGGTAATGGTCATTGACCTCCAGTTGTCCCCGCTTGTTGGCCTGCAGACCAACTGCCTCGAGCTTGAGTTTGTCGGTATTACCGGTGCGGCCGTTGGCCCACAGCAAGATGTCACTCTTGATCTTCTTGCCGGATTCCAGGTAGGTGATGACATGGTCGTCGTGGTATTCGATGGACTTGAAATGCTCATTGTGCCGGCAGCGCACGCTGACATTGCGCAAGTGATAGGTCAGGGATTCCGAAATTTCGGTATCGAGAAAGGACAACAGCGAGGTGGCCGGGTTGATCAGCTCCACCTTGGTGCCAAGGCCGCCAAAGATTGATGCGTATTCACAGCCGATGACGCCGGCTCCAATGATGGTGACTTTGCGGGGGGAGAAATTGAGGTTGAGGATAGTATCGCTGTCGAATACTAGCTTGTGGGTGAAGTCCACATTCTTGGGATGGTAGGGCCGCGAACCCGTGGCAATGATGAAATGATCCGCATGCAAGCGGGTCTTTTCCCGTCCTTTGTGCACTTCGATAGTGTTGGCATCAATGAAACTGGCAACCCCATCCATCATCGGCACCTGGTTGCGCTGGTAAATATCGGTGCGCAACATGCCCTGCTCTTCGACTACCCGGTTTGCATGTTTGAGCAGTTGCGGAAAGGTTACTTTGCGGACATCGCCAAACTCGCGAAACATCGGATTGGAGTTGAACTGCATGACCTGCTTTACGCCATGACGCAGGGACTTGGACGGGATCGTACCCAGATGGGTACAGTTGCCGCCAGGTTTCGGCTTGTCGCAGACGATAGCAACCTTCTGACCTGCCTTGACCGCGCTCATCGCTGCCGATTCGCCGGAGGGTCCGCTACCGATTACAATCAGGTCGAAGCTGTGTTTGGCCATGCTGTGCTTCCTTTTAGTTCAGTTGTCCATGCTTTCATTTTCCGGATAAGACAGATAATTCGCACCGGCCATTTTGTGCACCATGCGCACCACCTGGTTGCAGTAGCCGAACTCGTTGTCGTACCACAGATACAAGACGAGATTCTTGCCGTTGCAGATGGTAGCTGTGGCATCAAGGATGGCGGCTTCGCGTGAACCGATAAAGTCGCTCGACACCGCATCAGGGGATTCGGTGTAGCCCAACTGGTTCTGCAATGGTGAATGCAGCGCGATCTTGCGCAGGTATTCGTTGATTTCTTCCTTGGTGCATTTGGTGACCAAGGTCATATTGACGATGGCCATCGACACATTGGCCACCGGGACGCGCACGGCGTTGCCGGTCAGCCGACCTTCAAGTTCAGGCACCGCTTTCGCCACGGCTTTGGCGGCACCGGTTTCGGTGATAACCATGTTCAGTGCAGCACTGCGACCGCGGCGGTCGGCTTTGTGGTAGTTGTCGATCAAGTTCTGGTCGTTGGTATAGGCATGCACGGTTTCCACGTGGCCATGGACGATACCGTACCGCTCCATGATCAACTTCAGCACCGGTGCGATCGCGTTGGTAGTGCATGACGCAGCCGTGATGATGCGGTCGGTAGGTTCGATCATGTGGTGGTTAATGCCGCAGACGATATTTTTCAAAGCGCCCTTGCCAGGCGCTGTCAGCAACACTTTGCTGACGCCTGCGGATTTAAGGTGCTGGGAAAGGCCCGCTTCATCGCGCCATTTGCCGGTATTGTCGATGACAAGCGCATCGTGGATGCCATACTGGGTGTAGTCAATACTGTCTGGACTATCGGCATTGATGAAATGGATGATGTTGCCGTTGGCGATGATGCGGCTGTTTTCTTCATCGATGCGCACGGTGCCTTCAAAGGAGCCGTGGATAGAATCGTTGCGCAGCAGGTTTACGCGCTTTACCAGATCGCCATCACCCCCTTTGCGCACAACCACGGCACGCAGGCGCATAACCTGGCCATTGCCGGTTTGTTCCAGCAGCAGGCGAGTGACGAGGCGGCCGATGCGGCCAAAACCATAGAGGACGATATCAACAGGTTTCGCGATGGGTTTGTGGTTGTTGCCAATCAGGTATGCGAGTTCGCGTATCACCCAGGCATCGACGTCCAGGCCCGAGCCATCTTCGGCCTGGTCCATGTAGCCAACGGTTAACTTGCCAAGGTCGATCTGGCAAGGGCACAAGTTCAGTTTGGCCAGAGCCATCAGCACAGGGTGGCTTTCAAACTCGGAGAGTTCATTTCTTGCCATCTCGCGCACACGCCGGTGCGACTTCATGATATTGGCAACGGAGCGGTTTGTTACTGGTCTGCCATACAGAAATACCAGCACGCCCTTCTCGTTTTCGAGCCGGCCCAGAACGGGCAGCATTTCCTGCGCCAGCGCCTCGCGCTGTTTCCAATCGGCAAAAAAGCCTTCATCAAGGTTAGGTCTTACCACGACGTGCATCCTTTTTGTGTGTCAAACAACCAGCGCATTATCCTAGGGGGCTGAATATATGTCCAACTAAGTCCGCCACTTGGTGGTTTATACTGCGCGCCTCGCCAGAATCGGAGTTGCAGTTGAGTATCTTGAATGTTTGCAGCCTGCCGCCCCTACCGGTAGCGGGTACTAAGCAGTACTGGGGCGGGCTGGAAGGCGCGGCTGCAGGGCTGGCGTTAACCCGGGCGGTAGAAGCTTGCCAGGGCTTGTCACTAGTCATCACGGAAAGTTCCCGACAAGCCGAACGACTGCGCGCCGAACTTGAATTCTTTCGTGACTCCGCCACGGCTCCCGCCTATGACATCCTGAGCTTTCCCGACTGGGAAACCCTTCCCTACGACAACTTTTCACCGCATCAGGACATTATTTCCGAACGTCTGCTGACCCTGCACAGGCTGCCCCAGCTTGAACGCGGCGTATTGATACTGTCCGTCACAACGCTACTGCACCGATTGCCGCCGCGCGACTACATGGCAGCACACAGCTTGTTGCTGCAAAACGGCCAGCAGTTCTCGATCACTGACATGCGCCGGGCCCTCGAAGCTGCGGGATACCAAAGCGTGGACTCGGTATATGAACATGGTGAGTTCGCGGTGCGAGGCTCCATCATGGACTTGTTCCCGATGGGCAGCACAGTGCCCTACCGCATCGAACTGTTTGATGACCGTATAGAAAGTTTGCGCACTTTCAATGTCGAGACGCAGATCTCCAGCGACAAGGTCAAGGAAGTGCGTCTCCTTCCCGGGCGTGAATATCCGCTGGATCAGAAGTCCATCGCCGGATTTCGGCAAGCCTTCCGTGCGGCCTTTGCGGTTGATGTGCGCCGGTGTCCTCTCTACGAAGATATTTCCAAGGGCCTCGCCAGCGCCGGCATTGAATATTATCTGCCGCTGTTCTTTCCTGAGCTTGCGACCTTGTTCACGTATCTGCCTGCCAGAATTCAGGTATTCACTTACGGCGATGTCCACGGCGGAGCCGGGCAATTCTGGCGCGAGATACGCTCGCGTTATGACGAACGGGGCGTCGATACAGAGCGCCCCTTGATGCCCCCTGAACAATTGTTCATTGCTGTGGAAGATTTGTTCTCAGCTCTAGGCACGTTGCCGGTGACGCAACTGCATCCACGGCAATTGGAGCATGGCGCAGGTGTCCACAACTTGCCAACAGGCCAGTTTCCCGAGCTGGAAGTGGAATCCCGCGCGGAAGCGCCTATGGCCAGGTTGCAGGCCTTCCTGAAAGCACAAAGCGGTGTGCCGGTACTGTTCTGCTGCGATTCTCCGGGCCGTCGGGAAGCCATGGTGGAATTGCTCCAGCGTATTGATGTGCAGCCACTCGCTGTACAGAACTGGCAGAGCTTTCAGGATGAGCGGCCGCCCCTCGCTGTTACTGTAGCTCCACTGGAATCTGGCTTATGGCTGCGGGACCCTGGCCTGATAGCGCTGACCGAAAACCAGTTGTTCGCACATCACGTCAGCCAGCAACGGCGGCGCGGCCGGCAGGCCGACAACACCGACTTCATTATCAAGAGCCTGACCGAACTCAACCCTGGCGCGCCGGTGGTGCATCTTGAGCACGGTATTGGCCGCTATCGGGGCCTGGATACTTTTGACGTCGAAGGCCAACTGACCGAGTTTCTCGTCGTGGAATACGCTGACGCCGCGAAACTCTATGTGCCGGTGTCCAGCCTGAACCTGATCAGCCGCTACAGCGGCGGCGATCCTGACAGTGCTCCGCTGCACAAGCTGGGCAGTGACCAATGGCAGAAAGCCAAGCGCAAGGCAGCCGAGAAAATCATCGATGTCGCGGCTGAACTGTTGGAATTGCATGCCCGCCGTGCGGCGCAGGCCGGGTTCAAATTCGAGCTGCCATTAGCCGACTACCAGCTCTTTGCGAACGCATTCCCGTTCGAGGAAACCGAGGATCAGCAACAAACCATCAAAGCCGTGATCCAGGACATGGAACAATCGCGGCCAATGGACCGGCTCGTGTGCGGCGATGTTGGCTTCGGCAAAACCGAGGTGGCGCTGCGCGCTGCGTTCATTGCAGTCACTAACCGCAAGCAAGTAGCGGTGCTGGTACCCACCACACTGCTCGCGCAACAGCATTTTGAAACCTTTCGCGACCGTTTTGCAGACTGGCCCGTGAACATTGCACTGTTGTCACGCTTCGTGGGCAACAAGCAGCAGGAACTGACGCTCAAAGGATTGGAGAAAGGCAACGTAGACATCGTCATTGGCACGCACAAGCTGCTGAACGAAGATCTCAGCTACAACAACCTGGGTCTGTTGATCATTGACGAGGAGCACCGCTTTGGCGTGCGCCAGAAGGATCGGCTGCTTAAGCTTCGCGCCAGCGTGGATATTCTGACGCTGACTGCCACCCCGATCCCGCGCACGTTGAATCTGGCAATGGCGGAGATGCGCGACCTGTCGATCATTGCCACACCTCCTGCCCGCAGGCTATCGGTAAAAACCTTTGTCAGACAGCATTCCACTGCCCTCGTCAAGGAAGCGATCCACCGCGAACTGCTGCGTGGCGGCCAAGTGTTCTACTTGCACAATGAAGTAAAATCGATAGAGAAATGCGCAGAAGATATTCGCAAACTCGTGCCTGAGGCGCGCGTTGGAGTTGGCCATGGCCAGTTGCGCGAGAGTGAACTCGAGCGGGTGATGTCCAACTTCTACCACAAGCGCTTCAACGTACTGGTGTGTTCGACCATCATTGAAAACGGCATCGACATTCCGAGCGCCAATACCATCATCATCGACCGCGCCGACACCTTTGGCCTGGCTCAATTGCACCAGTTACGCGGCCGTGTCGGCCGCTCCCATCATCAGGCCTACGCTTATCTACTGACTCCGCATCCAAAAGAAATGACTGCAGATGCCAACAAACGCATTGATGCGATCAGCGCCGCCGATACGCTTGGCGCGGGCTTCATGCTAGCCAGCCACGATCTGGAAATTCGCGGTGCCGGCGAACTGCTCGGGGAGGAACAGAGTGGCCACATGCACGGTATCGGCTTCACGCTATACAGTGAAATGCTGGCAGAAACGGTCAAGCTGCTCAAAGAAGGCAAGAAGCCGGATCTCGACAAGCCACTGGTCACTGGTACTGAAGTAAACCTACGCATACCGGCCCTGCTGCCGGACACCTACCTGCCCGACGTCCACGGCAGGCTGCTGGTGTACAAACGCGTAGCTTCAGCGCGTTCAGATGCAGAGCTGCGTGAGTTGAAAGTGGAACTGATTGACCGTTTCGGCCTTCTGCCAGAAGCAGCGCGTAATCTTTTCGAGGTCACGCGCCTGAAGTTGCTGGCCGAAAAGCTGGGGATCGTGAAGATCGAAGCGGCGGCCAACGGCGGCAAGCTGCGCTTCACGGCCAACACCCCGGTTGATCCGATGACGCTGGTCAGGCTGGTACAAAAGGAAAGCAATCGGTACAGTCTGGGTGGTGCCAATGAATTGAAATTCAGGCTGGAAACCCAGTTGCCCCAGGAACGTATCGCGATGATTGAACAATTGCTGGCGAAACTGGCAGCGCCCCAAGCCGCAACCGGAGGGCAACGTCGTGGGTAAGGTTGTAGAAAAAATCAGGGCGAAGATCTGGGTCAAGCCCAGGTGGTTTTTACTGATGCTGCTCGGCGCAAAAATAGTTGCTGCACAGGAATACAGTTACGACGGCAATCGCTGGTACGATGTTGAAGTGAGTGTATTCACCCACGAGATACCACGCGATCCTTCCGCGGAAGTCGCAGTTGCCCGCACACTCACTACCGCCTACCTGCCCCGCTTGCGCGAATTACAGACACGCGCCAGTGTCTTCGCCATCGAATTTCCGTTGGCCCAGATTTCGTCAGCGCAACCTGTGCCAACACTATCGGCTCTGCAATCAGTGCCGCAATTCCTGCCACAGGCAGTTCCAGAGCCACCAGTCATTGTGATGGGTCCGGTGTACTCGCCCGCCGTGCGTACCAGTTTCAAGATTACTGATTTCGAGCGTGACCCCTACATAGATCTGGATACCAGCGCAGCACAGTTCACCTCACTCAACCGGACCCTTGATGCCGCAAACGATCATCGCGTGCTTTGGCATAAAGTCTGGCGTCAGCCAATGCAGGGTCGGGCGCAGACATCAGCCGTGTTTATCAGCGGCGGTGAGGTGCGTATGGCACATACGGAACTCGAAGGCAGTCTGCGCCTGAGCGACAACGCAGGCAGCGTGATGCTGGATATCAATCTCTGGTTGAATGGTTTCCGGGCGGATGCCGTTACAACATCTGAAGTGAGCAGTACTGAAGAGTGGAAGATACCCGCACTGCCTTTTCCTCTGCCTCTCCCACCTCTCCCACCTTTGCCACCTCTGCCACCTCTGCCACCTCTGCCACCTCTGCCAACAGCAACAGAACCAGAGCTCACGCCTTGGTCACTCGCAGAAGTCTGGCAACTGGCACAGACACGTGAGCTGGGCGCTAATGAGCTGTATTATCTCGATCATCCTGCCTTCGGTGTGTTGATCCAGATTCGTCCTTACCTGTTGCCGCCAAGGCTTGTCGCTGAAGATCAGGCAGATTTTTAACGAGCCGCCTGTACCAGTTGCGGCAGCGCGGCCTGCAAGATCACCCGTATCGTGTTAATGCCAGTGGCGATGTGCCGCTCCATCTCTTCTGCCGTGATTTTTCCCGCGCCCATACCAGCTGCTTTGTTGACGACCAGGGCGATACAGGCATATCGCAGTTGCAGTTCACGTGCGAGTCCAGCTTCAGGCATGCCGGTCATTCCAACAATGTCGCAGCCGTCCTGTTTTAGCCGGCTAATTTCAGCCGCTGTTTCCAGCCGCGGCCCTTGCGTGCAGGCATACACCGCACCTTTCAGCAGGCAAAGATCCAGCATGTGCGCACTTTCAAGGAGAATGCGGCCGAGTGCCGCATCGTATGGCCATGTGAAATCCACGTGCCGGTCGAACTTGTGTTCACCAGTGAAACAAGTGTGCTCGCGACCCCAGGAGTAATCGATGATCTGGTCAGGCAGCACCATTGCTCCGGGCAACATCTGATCAGTAATGCCGCCTACAGCGTTTACCGCGATTACATCCGTGACTCCGGCCTCTTTCAGTGCCCACATGTTTGCCCGATAGTTGATCAGATGCGGCGCAATTGAATGGGTGCGGCCATGGCGCGGAAGGAACCACACCAGACCAGCCTGAGTCAGTTCAAGTAACAATTCCACCGGTTCGGCAGAAAAAGGCGTAGGGAAGGAAAAAATTTCAGCAGAAGATGTTGCATCAAGCCGGTATAACCCGCTGCCGCCGATGATGGCGACAGGCACAGAACGATTGGCAGCGGCGTGATCCATGATGATCTTATTTGAAATAAGCATTTTCCCGGTCGGTGTGGTCAGTCACATCGCGCACAGCTGTCAGTTCCGGCAACTGCTGCATCAGGGATTTCTCAACGCCATCTTTCAGGGTGAGATCAACCGCACTGCAACCTTGGCAGCCGCCACCAAAACGCAGTACTGCTACGTTGTCATCAGTCAGTTTTTCCAGCGAGACATTGCCACCATGGGAAGCAAGCCCCGGATTGATCTCGTTGTACAGGATGTAGTTGATTCGGTCTTGTAAAGGACTGTCCGGACCGATTTTTGGTTGACGTGAGTTGGGTGCCCGGATCGTGAGCTGGCCGCCCATACTGTCTTTCGCGAAATCAACAACGGCTGCATCGAGATAGACTTTGCTTTTCTTTTCGATCCACGCATTGAGGCCGCTGTAGGGAAACAGCTCGTCATCAGCTTCCTGTTCGCCGGGACGACAGAACGCGATGCAGGTTTCTGCTTTTGGCGTGCCGCCATCGAGCACGAAGACGCGTATCGCGATACCTTCGCAATTCTGCTTGGCGAGCAGTTCGCGCAAATACGTTTGTCCAGATTCAGTGATTTCGATCATGCTCAGTGCTCTTAATTCATCGTGCTGGTGTAAAATTCAGCCAGCTTGCTTCAATGAGTGACATTGTGAAACATCGACTTTCAGAAAGCAAAAAGGGTCCAGATGGACACAATATCCCCTTCTGGCGTGTGGTCTTGAGTGTCATTCAGGCAAGCTTCGGTGTGCAGAACCCGGAAAACCGCGTGCGGGATTTCAAACAGGACAACGTGCTGCCCTTCGTGATTGCTGCGGTGCTATTCACAGTGGGATTCGTGTTAATACTGCTGCTTGTAGTCAATCTCGTGCTGAGCAGCAACAGCTAGCAACAATAAAAGCGCAACAAAACAATAGCAAAAAACCAAGGTGCACTGCGGAGTTTGCTTTTGTGTTACTGCTGACTAATGAAGAACAGTACGCCGCAAACCGCGATGGCAATGGCAAAAAAAGCAGCAAAAGCATCGGCTCTGCTGTCGGCTGGATCTGGTTCATGGAAACTGTCTGCGGGGTGATTGTCGTGGTGGCTCATGGAAACTCCGTGCAATAAATCTGCATAGCTTGGGACAGGTGTGCGATTTTACAGCAGCAATCCGGGAAGCCCAACCAGCATGACACCCGCTCTGCCCGCGTAGTATGATTACAAGTCCTGATTATTCAAGGTATTAACCACACTTCATGTATTGCTACGATTCATACGACAGACAGATGCAGCAGGAACGCATCGAGCAATTCCGCGACCAGACTCGCCGCTTCTTGGCAGGTGAATTGGAAAACGCGCAGTTCCAGCCCTTGCGCCTGCAAAACGGTTTGTATGTGCAGCGGCTGGCTCCCATGCTGCGCGTGGCAGTACCGTACGGCTGTCTGTCGACCCGGCAGGTGCGCCAGCTCGCATATATCGCCCGCCATTTCGACAAGGGCTACGCGCATTTCTCCACGCGCCAGAACGTGCAGTTCAACTGGCCGCAGCTGCCGGAAGTGCCTGACATCCTCGCCGCGTTGCTCGAAGTCGACATGCACGCGAACCAAACCAGCGGCAACTGCATACGCAACACGACCACCGACCAGTTTGCCGGTGTGTCCCCTGACGAAATCGAAGACAGCAGGCCGTGGTGCGAAATCATCCGCCAGTGGTCAACCTTCCATCCCGAGTTCGCCCATCTGCCGCGCAAGTTCAAGATTGCGGTATGCGGGACTGAACATGACCAAGCTGCCACCCAAGTGCATGACATCGGTCTATATATTGTGAAGAATTTTACCGGTGATGTCGGCTTCCAGGTGCTGGTAGGTGGTGGTCTTGGCCGTACGCCGGTTATCGGCTCTGTCATCCGTGAGTTTCTGCCCTGGCAGCACCTGCTGAGTTATCTCGACGCGATCCTGCGCATCTACAACCAGGAAGGCCGCCGCGACAACAAATACAAGGCGCGCATCAAGATCCTCGTCAAGGAACTCGGCGTTGAGGTGTTCCGCGCCAAGGTGGAAGCGGAATGGATGCACTGCAAGGACGGTCCGGCAACATTGACTCGCGCGGAATTCGAGCGTTGCAAGACCTTCTTCACCGAACCTGCATACGAAGCGCTGACGGACGTCAACACGGAGGTGGAGAACCTGCTCACCCGCGATGTACTGTTCGGTCAATGGCATGAACGCAACGTACACGCACACAAGAAACCTGGCTACCGCATCGTCACGTTATGCCTGAAGGCAACCGGCTCCGCTCCCGGCGATCTCAGTGCAGAGCAGATGGATTTTGTCGCCGACCTGGCCGACCGTTACAGCTTCGGTGAACTGCGCGTGACCCACGAGCAGAACCTTGTGCTGACCGACGTCCGCCTCGCTGATCTTCCGACTTTGCACCAAGCCTTGAAGAGCGAAGACCTGGCAACCCCGTACAGGGGCCTCCTGAACGACATGATCAGCTGCCCTGGTGGCGACTTCTGCTCGCTGGCCAATGCCAAGTCGATCCCGATCGCGGAAGCAATTCAGCGCCGCTTTGACAATTTCGACAGACTCAAAAACATCGGCGAGATGACCTTGAACATTTCGGGGTGCATGAACGCCTGCGGCCATCATCATGTTGGCAATATCGGCATCCTCGGCGTGGACAAAAAAGGCGAAGAGTTTTACCAGATTGCACTCGGCGGCTCGGCCGACCGCCAGGCAGCGTTGGGCAAAGTGCTGGGCCCCTCGTTCGCACAAGATGAAATACCTGATGTGGTCGAAAAGATCATCGCGGTCTATCTGGGCAAGCGTGAAGGCAATGAACGTTTTATTGATACCTACAACCGCATCGGGATTGATCCGTTCAAGGAGCAAGTCTATGCCAAGGCTGATTGACAGTAGTGGCAACACCAGTGCCAACCTCTGGCAGCTGTTGCCGCGAGGTACTGCACTCGAAGCCGCCTTGGCACATGAAGGCAGCCATCTGCTCGTGAATGCCGAGCTGTGGGTCTCGCACAAAACTGAGTTGTTGCAAAGCGGGAAACTGCTTGCTGTATGGCTTGACAGTGATCAGAGCGCAGTGCCAATTGCCGACACTCTGCCGCAACTGCCATTGATCGCCCTGAACTTCCCCGGCTTCATGGACGGCCGCTCGTATTCCACGGCCGTAGTTTTGCGCAAGCATCATGGGTACACGGGAGAACTACGGGCGATCGGGGATGTATTGCGAGATCAGCTGTTCTACATGAAACGTTGTGGTTTCACCTCATTTGATCTCAAGGACAGCGTGAAGCTGGAAGATGCACAACGCGCGTTCCACGATTTCAGCACCAGCTACGCCAGCACCGTGGAAGAACCGCAGCCACTGTTTCGCCGCCGCGGTTAACCACCAGCTTCAGGAGTAGAAGTTTTCTTTGTCGTTGCGATGCAGCAGCCGGTCGAAGGTCTTCTGCGCAGTTTTGCCCATTGCCCCTTCCAGCCATGATGACAACTTTTCGGCAAACTTGCGCTTGTGTTCCCACGACACCGCGTAGAGTTCGGCGTCCTTGCTTTGCTCGAGCAACCACTCATCGCTGGTGTCGATAGCGTCGATCAAACCATTCGCCAGCGCTTGCGTGCCAGTCCAGACTTCGCCTGTGGCTACTGTGGCAATATCCAGCGCAGGACGGAATTCGTGGATGAAGTCTTTAAACAGGGTGTGCATCTCATCCACGTCTTGCTGCACTTTCTCACGGTCCTTGTCGGTGTTCTCACCGAATGTGGTCAGTGTGCGCTTGTACTCACCGGCCGTGATCATTTCAAAATCGACCTTGTTGTCTTTAAGTAAACGGTGCACGTTCGGCAGTTGTACCAGCACCCCGATCGAACCGATGTAGGCAAAGGGCGCTGCCAGCAATTTGTTCGCGATGCAGGCCATCATGTAGCCGCCGCTGGCTGCCACCTTGTCCACGCAGATTGTCAGCGCCACCTTGTGTTTGCGCAGCCGTGCCAGTTGTGAGGCGGCGAGACCGTAGGCATGCACCATGCCCCCAGGGCTTTCCAGCCTCAGCAGCACTTCGTCCAGCTCAGGACGGACAACGCCTAATACGGCCGTGATCACATGGCGCAGTTCGTCCACCTGCGAGGCGTGGGTGTCGCCGTCGAAATCCAGTACATAGATGCGCTTCTTCTCGGGCACTGACACTGGATCTTTTGCCCGCGCTTTCCGCTCGCCCTTTTCCCGCTTCTTTTCTGCCTTGTGCTTGGCTTTCATGAAGTCAGGATCCAACACCTCATGGCGAATCTCGTCTTTCATGAAATCCATCTCATCATTGAGATTCAGAACATGAATAGTGCCCTTGTCCCTGCTGTCACCCTTGTGGCGCGCGGCATTGCTCAGGATTAGGATGAAGACGAACAGGACCGCGAGGGCCAAGGTGACGGTCTTGGCCAAAAACAGGCCGTACTCGGTGAGAAATTCCACAAGGGGCTCCGGAAAATGATGTGGCTTGATTGTGCCTGCAATCAGCGCAAATGAGAAGGCAACGTTATTACGACGAAGGTGTTTCCTGAGCCATCCACAAGCACTTGTTATCGCTGCTTTTCTGGATTTGTTGCAGGCGTTTGGCGTGCGCGTCGCGCTCCTCGATAGTTGCACCGATGATGCGCAGCAGCGGACGCTTGCTGTTGATTTTTTCTACAACCGGTGATGCCACTGTCTGATCCTGGTTTTCGTAGCCCAGTACCAGCGAGGACTGGCCGCCGGTCATTAGCAGGTAAACGTCAGCGAGGATTTCCGCATCCTTCAGCGCACCATGCAATTCGCGCTGACTATTGTCGACTTCATAGCGTTTACAGAGTGCATCAAGATTGTTTTTCTGGCCGGGATGTTTCTTGCGCGCCATCGCGAGGGTGTCCAGCACTCCGCAATAATCGCTCATGCGTTTGTAGGATTTCTTTAGAACGACCAACTCATGGTCCAGAAAGGAGATGTCGAACGGCGCATTGTGAATGATCAATTCAGCGCCCGTCACAAATTCCAGGAAAGTGTCGACAATGGCACCGAATACGGGTTTGTCGCTGAGGAACTCGTTGGTGATGCCGTGCACTTCAAGCGCGCCGGCCTCCACTTCCCGTTCAGGATTCATATACAGGTGCAGATGCCGGCCGGTCAGTTTGCGATCAACCAACTCGACGCAGCCGAGCTCAATGACCTTGTGTCCCTGGGCGGGATCAAGGCCCGTGGTTTCTGTATCGAGAACAATTTGGCGCATGCTTATTTCCAGTCTAATTTCATTAGAGTTCGTCGATACCGCGATTGGCAAGTTGGTCAGCTGCATCGTTGCCAGCGTTCCCGCTATGACCCTTGACCCATTGCCAGTCGATTGTATGGCGCGCTACTTCAGCATCCAGTGCCTGCCAGAGATCGAGATTTAACACCGGCTTTTTGGCGGCGGTCTTCCAGCCCCGGCTTTTCCAGTTGGGCATCCATTCGGTAATACCTTGCAGTACGTATTTTGAATCGCTGTAGAGTGTAATGTGACAGGGCCGCTTCAACGCTGTGAGCGCGCGAATGACGGCGGTCAGTTCCATCCGGTTGTTGGTGGTATGTGCCTCGCCGCCATGGAGGGTCTTGCGGGTCGTGCCGGAGTCGAGGATGGCACCCCACCCCCCCGGACCCGGATTACCACGGCACGCGCCGTCTGTGTGTATCGTGACGTCAGCGGGCATCAGGACATACTGTCTTCATTACTGGCTGCCACCCAGGCGTGCGACACCTGGCCAACTTTGTCGGGTACAGGCATGCCAAGACCATGCACTGGCAAGCTGCGCCATTTGGTTTGCACGGGGGTCAGTGGCAGCACTTGTTTGCGAGCGGAGATGGCATACATGCCCCCGGTTGGCCAGTTCAGATGTGCCGCCAGAGGGTCCAGCAAACCGGAATAACGAATCACACTTTCTGAATTTACCGGCAGTGCATACATCCCGTAGCGGATCTGTTCTACCTGGAAGTCGAGCAGCTTGAGCCAGTCGGTCAGGCGCAATGTGCCCAGCATGGATGCATGCCAGGGCGCCTTGGGGATCTGAGGAAAAAAGGGGCCGCGCCGGAAGAATTGGAGATTGTTGCGCAAACCCCAACTGCTCAGCGGATTGAACCCCACAATAACAACGTGACCGCCGGCTATCAGCACGCGCGCAACTTCACGCAACAGTTGATGCTGGTGCGCAGAAAAGTCCAGTGCATGGTGCAGCAGCACCAGATCTACGGATTCACTCGCCAGCGGAATCGCTCCCACTGCAGCAACGGCGGTATGGCAGGAACCGGGAATCTGCCATGGACGAAACGAGAATTTATGCCCCATAGGACTCTTGTCGTGCAGCAACAGATCGGCACAGCCCAGTTGCAGCAGGTGATACCCGAAACGGCGAGCGAGCATCTGGTCAACCAGACCGCGTTCGGCTGTCAGCAGGCGCTGGCCCAGCGGCGAATCGAACCACGCCGTCATCTCGGCATAAGCCTCAGGTGTAAATGGCGTGTTGTGATCGCTGAAGTTTGGCATGAGCCGATGTTACCCTGCCCGCCTCAGGGCGGAAATGGCTTTCTGCGCCCTGCCCGATTGCCATGCGTCCTTGTGCTTGCGAAGATGACGCATCACTTCCGGGAGAACCCATCATGTTGCAAATCGAGCCGGTCAAGGCTTTCGCCGACAATTACCTGTGGGTGTTCCACGAGGCCGGTGGCACCACTGCCTGCGCAGTCGATCCCGGCGCTGCCGGGCCTGTACTGGCCTATCTGGAACAAGCAAATCTTCAACTCAGCGCCATTCTGGTGACCCATCACCACGCCGATCACATCGGTGGCATCAACACTCTACTCCAGCATTTTCCTGTACCCGTGTATGGCCCTGGGACACCGAAAATCCCCCAGGTAACCCATCCGGTGGTGGAAGGCGATGTGGTACGTGTGCTGAATCATGATTTCCGTGTACTGACCGTACCAGGCCATACGCTGGAACACATCGCTTATACCAGCACTGGCAAAGCCACAGCCGAGGGCCCGGTCTTGTTTTGTGGTGACACCCTGTTCGCCGCTGGTTGCGGCCGCATGTTCGAAGGTACGCCGCCGGTGATGCACGCGTCCTTGCGGAAACTGGCCGCGCTGTCGCCTGATACCCAGGTGTTCTGCGCACACGAATATACGTTGAGCAATCTGCGCTTTGCCGCCGCTGTGATGCCGGACAATTCGGATGTGCAAGCGCGCATCCAGCATGAAAGCAGCAAGCGTGAACGCGATCAGCCCACTGTGCCCAGCAGCATTGGGCTTGAATTGCGCACTAACCCATTCATGCGTTGTGCTGAACCCCTGGTCATTGCCGCCGCGCAACGCCAGCAAGCTGGAAGTAACAGCGACCCAGCCACGATCTTTGGTATTTTGCGGCGTTGGAAAGACAGTTTCTGAACTGCGGTTTCAGAACTGCGGCCTAAAGTCGCAGTGAGCGGCCCGGAATGGAGCTCAGCAAGGCCCGGGTGTAAGGCTGCTGCGGTGCGGTGAACAACTGGTGTGCGGTGCCGGTTTCGACGAGTTGCCCGTCCTTCATCACAACAATACGATCAGACAAGTAACGTACTACAGCCAGATCGTGCGATATGAACAGCATCGTAAGATTGAAACGGGCAACGAGTTCAAGCAAGAGATCAAGAATCTGGGCCTGAATGGTCACATCCAGGGCCGATACCGGCTCATCAGCCACAATGAATTCAGGTTTGGTACCGATCGCCCTGCCGATTGCAATGCGTTGGCGCTGGCCTCCGGAAAATTCGTGGGGATAGCGCAGCACACTGGTACGGGCCAACCCGACTGAATCCATCAACCGGAAAACTTCGGCATCCAACCCCTTGCGGTCTACGACACTGTGTAGCAGCAGTGGTTCTGCAAGCGTATCGTACACTGTCATCCGTGGGTTCAGGCTTGAGTAGGGATCCTGGAAAATCATTTGCATGCGGCGGCGCAAGGGTTTCATCGCGGCGGCTGTCAGTCCAACCAATTCCTGCCCGTCGAAACCCATGCTGCCACTGGTGGGAGCCAGCAAGCGCAGAATGCAGCGGCCCAATGTCGATTTGCCGGAACCGGATTCACCCACTAGGCCAAGAATTTCGTGCTTGTGGATTTGCAGTGATACATCATCCACTGCTTTAACCGGAGCCTCGCCCCGGTTGCCGGGAAAATACATGGACAGGTTTGAAATTTCGATCAAAGGTTGTGGCGTACCGGCTGCCGGAGCTTTTTCCGTGTGGGGCACAGCTGCCAGCAGTTTGCGGGTGTAATCGTGCTGTGGCCGGCGGAAGATGTTATCGCGTGAGCCCTGTTCGACGAAGCGACCGTTCTGCATGACACACAGCGTATCGGCAATGTCAGCAACGACACTAAGATCGTGACTGATCAAGATCACGCCGATATTTCGTCGCTCCTGCAGCTCCTTGATGAGCTTGAGGATCTGGGCCTGAACGGTGACATCCAGTGCAGTCGTGGGCTCATCGGCGATGATAATGCCGGGCTCAGTGACCAGTGCCATGGCAATGACAACACGCTGACGCATGCCACCGGAAAATTCAAAGGGCCACATCTGCATGCGGCGCGCTGCATTCTGGATGCCCACTTCTTCCAGCGTCTTGATGCCCTTCTGCCAGGCGTCATGGCGACTCATGCCAAAATGCAGCTGCAAGGGTTCGATCAGTTGCGCGCCAATGGTCAGATAGGGATTCAGCGAGGTCATCGGATCCTGAAAAATAATCGAAATGCCCTTGCCGCGCACCTTGCGCAATTCCGCTTCGCTCAGTGTGAGGAGATCACGGCCATCGAGCACAGCAGTCCCACCTTCGATACGACCCGGCGGTTTCGGGATCAACCCCAGCAGGCTGTAGCACGCCACGGACTTGCCGGAACCAGATTCACCAATAATCGCCAGCGTCTTGCCGGCTTCGACTTTGAAGCTGATGCCGTCCACAGCCTTCACCACACCGTTACGGGTATGGAAGTGGACTTTCAGATCGTTGACTTCAAGCAGTGCCATTATTCTGTGCTCTTGCTCAATCCTTGGATGCGCGCACGTCAAGTGCATCGCGCAAGCCGTCGCCGAGGAAATTGAGTGCAAAAAGAGTAAGCGTCAACGCGAACCCAGGGAAAATCAGCAGCCAAGGATATTCTTCCATCGTCTCTACGCCCGATGAAATCAACAGGCCCCACGATGAAGCCGGTGGCTGTACGCCGAGACCAAGAAAGCTCAGAAACGCCTCCAGCAGCATGACGTTGGGAATCGTCAACGTGGTGTACACGATGACCGGACCGAGCGCATTCGGGATCAGGTGTTTCCAGATGATGGCAGGCGGCCCGAGCCCGAGTGAAATTGCCGCTTCCACAAATTCCATTTGTCGCAGGCTTTGGATCTGGCCGCGTACGATACGCGCCATTGTCAGCCACTCCACCGCACCGAGAGCCAGAAATAGCAGCAATAGATTGCGGCCAAACACGACCATGAGCAGGATGATGAAGATCATGAACGGCAGTGCGTACAGGATGTCGACAAGCCGCATCATCGTATTGTCGATGCGACCGCCGGCATACCCGGCGATGGCGCCGTAGGTCACGCCGATAACAAGGGCGACGGCAGTGGCGGTGAATCCCACAGCCAGTGACATACGACCACCGTACAAGACGCGGGTCAGCAAGTCGCGCCCGAATGTATCAGTGCCAAACCAGTGCGCGACGGACGGAGGAGTTGCACCGAGTCGCAGATTTTGTGCTTCATATCCGTAAGGCGTCAGCCACGGCACGAGTAAACATAACACCAGTATAAG
Organism: Klebsiella pneumoniae; assembly: GCA_945902215.1. Taxonomy (GTDB): domain Bacteria; phylum Pseudomonadota; class Gammaproteobacteria; order Pseudomonadales; family Pseudohongiellaceae; genus CAILUG01. The sequence continues at coordinate 62,798 of CAMDML010000002.1, forward strand.
CAGCAGAAACACCAGGCCCGCCATCGCCAGCCGGTTCTTGCGCAAGCGCAGCCAAGCATCCTGCCAGAGCGATACACCCCGGGGCATGGTCTGCAATGCGAGGTCCGCCGTGCTCATCGTCATTTCCGGAGCTGGTAGCGCAAGCGCGGGTTGAGCCATGTTGCTGCGATGTCGGATAGCAGGTTGAACAGCACGATCAGCACTGCCAGGAACACCGTTGTGCCGAGGATCATCGTGTAGTCGCGACTGAAGGCGGCCTGCACGTAAAAACGCCCGAGTCCGGGAATCTGAAATATTGTTTCGACGACAAAGGAACCACTGAGCAAGTGCGCGAAAGCCGGGCCAAGATAACTCACCACGGGCAGCAGGCCCCCACGCAACGCATGTTTTAGAATGACCACATGTTCCGGCAGGCCCTTGGCGCGTGCCGTGCGCAAATAATCCTGCGAGAGTATTTCCAACATACCTGAGCGGCTCAATCGCGCGATATAACCCGCGTACATCGCACCCAGTGTCAAGCTGGGCAGTATCTTGTCGCCTGGCGTGTCACCCCACCCTGATACTGGTAACCAACCGAGCCAGATGCCGAACACTAGCACCAGCAGCGGCCCCAGCAGGAAGGATGGCATACAGATGCCAACCATCGCTGCGCTCATCGGCAGGTAATCCTGCAGCGTATTGGGTTTGAGAGAAGCGATGACGCCCGCGGAGACACCCAGCACGACTGCCACCAGCAGCGCATAGAAGCCGAGTTCGGCCGTAATTGGCAGGCCATCAAAAATCAGTTCACCGACACTGCGGCCAGGATAGCGGAACGTGGGGCCGAAATCGCCGTGCGCGAGATCGGACAAGTAGGAGAAATACTGCTGCAACATCGGCTGGTCGAGTTTGTAACGTGCTTCGAGGGCCGCCTGTACCTGCGGCAAGACCGCTTTCTCGCTGGCGAAGGGGCCACCGGGTGCGGCACGGACGAGAAAGAAAGTCACGGTGATGACCGTCAGGATAACGGGAATGGCTTGCAGGGTACGGAGCACAATGAAACGCCACATCGTCGGGACTACCTCTTGAACGACCTCTTCTTACTGCGTGCTGCTGTCCGTTTCCAGATAGGCGTATTTCCAACTGTAGAAATCCATGATGTTGGGCGGCAGCCCCTTCAGATTGGGACGCCTGAGATGCTTGCTCTGGTAGACATATAGTGGAATAAGTGGCATCTCGGCCATCAGCAGGGCCTCTGCCTCGCGGAAAAGTGCAAAGCGTGCGTCCTGATTCTGCGCGGCAGGCGCTTCGCGCAGTATGATGTCGTCGTAACGCAGACTGGAAAAACCGGTGCTGTTATTGCCACCATCGGTGATGAAGAGATCGAGAAAATTATTGGGGTCCACGTAATCGCCGATCCAGCCGCGGCGCACAACGTCGTAGTTCTTGCCTTTCTCGGAGTCCAGATATACCTGCCACTCCTGGTTCTGGAGCTCTACCCTGATTCCGAGGGTTTGGTTCCACATCTGTTGGATTGCTACCGCGATTTTCTGGTGTTGTTCCAAGGTGTTGTAAAGAATCGTGAAGCCCGGAAAACCCTCGCCGTTGGGGTAACCGGCCTCCACCATCAGGCGTTTTGCCTCTTCCGGATCGAAATCAAACAGTTTTGGCGGTTGATAACCCATCGTGCCGGGTGGAACCACGGAGTACCCGGGTTGATAAATCCCCTGTGTTACCGTTTCGACCAGCAGTTTGCGATCGATTGAGAGCGCCAGCGCGCGGCGCACGCGCACATCGTCGAGCGGTGGGCGTGTGGTGTTCATCAGATAGAAATAGGTACCGAGGTAGGGTGTGACTTCAATCAGTTCTGGTTCTTCGGCCAGGTACACCGGTACCTTGTCGAGCGGTACATCGTAAGTGAAGTGCAACTGGCCATCACGGAACATACGCTCTTCGGTGGTCTGGTTGTCGATCGGATAAAACACGATCGCGTTTAGTTTTGTGGTGGCGGCATCCCAGTAGGTAAGACTCTTTTCAACACGGATGTGAGAGTTGATCTGCCATTCGGTCAGTACGAAGGGACCATTACCGACAAAACTGCCAACACGCGCCCACCGGGAGAGGCGATCAGTGGGAGCACCAAAGGCTTCGATGGTGGCGCGATGCACCGGAAAGGTGCTGTGGTGATCAAGCAGTTGCAAAAAATACGGCGTAGGTTCATTCAGATCGACCTGCAAGGTGTATGGGTCCAGCACACGCACGCCGACCTGACTGAAATCGGTGATAGCGCCGGTGGCAAAAGCCTGAGCATTGACGATGGGAAAGAACATGTAATTGTAGGAGCTGCCCAGTTCCGGCGTCAGCGCGCGTTGCCAGGACCAGTGGAAATCTTCGGCAGTAAGCGCGTCGCCGTTCGACCAACGTGCGTTGTGACGCAGATGGAAAGTGTAGCTGCGGCCATCCGCGCTGATCTCCCAGCTTTCGGCAACGGCAGGGTCTGGTTCAAGGGTTTCTGGGTTTTTGATGACAAGGCCTTCGAACAAGGCCTGCAGGAGATGACTTTCGGTCACACCGGTGGTGATATGCGGGTCCAGCGCGGCGGGCTCTGCGGCATTGCCGTAATGCAGCACTCCCAGCCGGTTACCCTCCTCAACCCGGCTCTCCTGCGCACCGCCGCTGCATGCGGCCAGAAAGAGCCCCAGCACAGCGAGGGTTAGTCCTTTCAGGGTGGCAAGCTTGAGGGTCATGGGTAGTCCGCCGGCAATAAGAGGGATTTGAGCGAGAGGGAAGATAACACGCGCCTACCGCTGCCGTAAGCAGTTCAGTCAGGCATTGAGCTGGCCTGGCCGCCCAAAATCAGGGCGTCAGGTCATCGGAGCCAAATCAAAACTCTTCTGCAATGTCGTCTAGCGCTGGCGCCAGCACATCACGGCCTTCGATGTCGGCGCGTGCTTCCAGACTTTTCATGAAACCGGCAAAGTCATTCGCCGCCACTTGCTGGCTGACAAAATTGCGCATATTCGTCTCTTCGTTATCCTTGAAGTCAGCTGCGGTGCCGTCAGTAACATTCTGAAGTTCGATGACAATGTAGCTGCCATCCGTCAACTGGTAGCCGGCAATAGCAGTGGCCACCCCGACGAGACGCGGCATTGTGAACACTTTGTCCGAGATTTCCGCATTGGCACCTGAGACGCCGCGCTCGATAGCATCCACCTGGTTCCAACTGGTGTTTTGCGCGGCGAGCATGCCTTCGATGTCCGAGCCTGCTTGCATGGCACTGACGATGGTCTCGCCGATCAATTTTACCTGTTCTTTTGCTTGCTCAAGACGCAGCAGAACCGCGATTTCACCACTGACTTCTTCCAGCGGGCGCACTGCCGGGAATTGATGATCCACAACGCGCAAGACAACGCTGCGCGAATCGTCGAGAGAAATCAGCTCGCTGTTGAGGCTGTTTTCGATCACATCAGTACCGAATGCGGCGTCGATCACTCCGCGCAGAGCGGTTATACCGGTGCCGCCAGCACGGCTAAACTGGTCGGAGCGTTGAATGGTCAGCCCCATGGTGTCGGCAGGCTCTTGCAGATCCACCGCTTCGAATGCGAGATTGCTCAATTCTTCCGACCGGGCAAGAAAAATACTCGCCGCCTCGCGCGCGCGCAAATCAGTTTCCAGTGCAGGCCGGCGTTGTTCAAAGGTTTCTACCACGGTTTCACTCTGCTCGGTCAGCTTGATCAGATGGACCCCGAATTCAGTGCGGACCGGTGCTGAGACTTCGCCAATGGCAAGCGCGCGCAGTGCAGTTTCGAAAGCCTCATCGAAATTGGTACCCGTCGTATATCCGACATCGCCACCAGTATCGGCAGAACCGGTATCTTTGGAAAATTCTGCCGCGAGGGCTGCGAAATCTTCGCCCGCATCCAGTCGTGCTTTGACAGTTTCCGCTTGTGTTTGCGCAGTGGTGAACTCTTCTTCGGTAGCGGCCGTGAAGAGAATGTGCGCAGCGCGGCGCTCCGTCTGTGCCTGGAAAGCGGCCTGCTCTTCTGCATAAGCCGACTGCAATTGTTCTTCACTTACGGCAACTGCGGCCTGCATGTCGTTTTTGTTCAGCTCCAGATATTCGATGACAATCAACTCTTCAAGCATGAAGTCATTCTGGTGATCCTGATACCAAGTGTTGATTTCCTCATCGGTGATCTCAATGCCTTCAGTTTGCCCGGCAAGACCCAGTGCCAGATAACGGAAACTGCGTTTCTGGTGAGATAGCGCGGCCAGTCGCTGCATCTCGGCAGGAGTGGCAAACCCTGTGGAGGAATAGGCAGAGAGCAACTGGTTGAGTAATTTTTCTCGCGTTAGCACTGCGCGATAGCTGGCAGGACTGTAGCCCGCATTGGTCAGCAACAGGTTGGCGCGCTCACTGTTGAACACGCCATCAATCTGGAAATCCGGAGTCTGGGCAATTTGGCGGTCGATACTGGCGGAGGAAACACCCATGTTGCTGCGTGTAGCAGACTGCACCAACAGCTCGCGCTGGATCAGTTCATTAATTGCGCTGTCGCGAAACACACTCTCATCAAAGCCTGTCAGGTCAGCGTCCTCACCAAGCTGCGCATAAAACTCCTGGGCCTTGTTCTGGGTCAGGCTTTCGATTTCCGCGTCGCTGATGTCGACCCCGTTGATGCTAAGGGTAGCAGGTGAGGTCAGGAACGACCCCACGATACTGTCAACGCCCCACATCGCGAACACGGCAATGAGAATGCCAACGAGTATCTTGGCTAACAACCCTTGGGTATTTTCACGGATTTTCTGCAGCATGGTTCAACCTGGGACTATGAGTTGGAGACAGGGATATCGGGTATATCGTATATCCGTTAGGTATTGTAGCTGTCTTTAAACGCAGAAGGCGCATCATAACTGATGCGCCCTCAGGGGTCCGGCTTTTCCAGAGCTTTGCTTTTGCAATAGCTTTGGTAAAAGGACTCCAGATCAGTTGTTGACGGCATCCTTCAGGGCTTTGCCTGCCTTGAACGCTGGCACTTTGCTCGCCGCAATGTTAATGGCAGCACCTGTTTGTGGGTTACGTCCAGTTCGAGCAGCGCGTGCTTTCACCACAAAGGAGCCGAAACCTACCAAAGAAACCGTGTCGCCGGCTTTCAGGGTATTGGTAATCGTATCCAGAACGGCTTCGATGGCGCGGGTAGCGTCGGCTTTGGAAAGGTCGGCACTTACCGCAATTACGTCAATCAATTCTGCTTTATTCACGGGAACCTCTGGCTATACGTTATGGTAGGTTGTTGCTTGTTGTTGGTGATTTTTTTATGTGAATCTGATCGTTCTGGTTGAATATGCTGGATGGTTATGAAGGCAAAATCCAGAGAGGCAGCTTTATATCAACTGCCCGAAGAATATGTCAAGAAATACGCTGATTAGTGCGTATTTATTGATTTTTTGGATTTATCGCGGGATTTTTTTGTTGACTTGACAAGGGTTTCGCCCTTGTTGTCGACAACTGGCGTCGGCATGTACTGCAAGGCGATCTGTAGCACTTCGTCGATCCACTTCACCGGCTTGATCTGCAAATCTGCTTTGATGTTGTCCGGAATCTCTTTCAAGTCACGCTCGTTTTCCATGGGAATGATCACCGTCTTGATGTTGCCACGATGGGCAGCCAACAATTTTTCCTTTAGCCCGCCGATAGGCAAGACCTGACCGCGCAGCGTAATTTCACCGGTCATCGCCACATCCTTGCGCACCGGGATGCCGGTCAGCACGGAAACCAGCGCCGTGCACATTCCAACACCTGCGCTTGGACCATCTTTCGGTGTTGCGCCTTCCGGAACATGCACATGCAAATCTTTGTGTTCCTGGAAATTCTCGTCAATGCCAAGACTCGCTGCACGGCTGCGTACAACGGTAAGAGCGGCCTGAATCGACTCCTGCATGATGTCCCCGAGCGAGCCAGTCATTATGGTCTTGCCCTTACCGGGGATCGCAACTGCTTCGATGGTCAGCAACTCGCCGCCGACCTGGGTCCATGCCAGACCGTTGACCTGGCCAATGGCGTCATTGTCCTCCGCTTTGCCGTAATCATATTTGTACACACCAGCATATTTTTCGAGATCGGCAGGCGTGATTTGTTGTGTCGCGCCGTCTTTACTCAGCCCCTTCTCTTTTACCACCTTGCGGCAAACGCGTGCTATCTCGCGCTCAAGACCGCGTACCCCGGCTTCCTTGGTGTAGTGCTGAATCAAGGCTTTGATGCTGGCATCGTCAAACTGCAATTCATTGGCAGTCAGACCATTGTTGGTGCGCTGTTTCGGAATCAGGTAGCGGGAGGCAATGTTGAGTTTCTCGTCTTCGGTATACCCGGGCAGTCGAATCACTTCCATGCGGTCAAGCAAGGGACCGGGGATGTTCATCGAATTGGAGGTGCAGATGAACATCACGTCGGAGAGGTCGTAGTCCACTTCGAGGTAATGGTCGTTGAAATTGTGGTTCTGCTCCGGATCGAGCACTTCCAGCAGGGCGGAAGCCGGATCGCCACGATGGTCCATACCCATCTTGTCGACTTCATCGAGGAGCACCAGCGGATTTTTGACTCCGGCTTTCGCCATTTTCTGCAGAACTTTACCTGGCAGTGAGCCGATATAGGTGCGGCGATGGCCGCGAATTTCAGCTTCGTCGCGCACACCACCGAGCGCCATGCGCACGAATTTGCGGCCTGTTGCCCTTGCAATTGACTCGCCCAGGGACGTTTTGCCAACGCCGGGAGGGCCTACAAAACACAAAATAGGACCTTTCAGTTTCTTGACGCGGTGTTGAACTGCCAGATATTCAAGTACGCGTTCCTTGACGTCTTTCAGGCCGTAGTGATCGTTTTCGAGAATTTCCTCGGCCTTCTTCAGGTCGCCCTGGATCCGCGTACGCTTTTTCCAGGGCACGTTGATCAACCAGTCGAGGTAGGTGCGCACAACCGAAGCTTCGGAGGACATTGGCGACATCATCTTCAGCTTGTTCAGCTCGGCATTGGCCTTGTCGCGGGCCTCTATCGGCATGCCGGCTTCTTCGATCTTGCGCTTGAGCTCTTCGGCTTCGTTCGGGGTCTCGTCCAGATCACCCATCTCTTTCTGGATGGCCTTCATCTGTTCGTTCAGATAGTACTCGCGCTGGCTCTTCTCCATCTGTTTCTTGACGCGACCGCGGATACGTTTCTCAACCTGAAAGATGTCAATCTCGGATTCGATCAGCGACATCAGGTGTTCAATACGCGGTTTCAGATTGGCCAATTCAAGAATGTTCTGCTTTTCCTGCAACTGCAGCGACATGTGCGTAGCGATGGTATCGACCAAACGGCTTGGGTCATCGATACTGGTGATTGAGGTTAGCACCTCGGGCGAAATCTTTTTGCTCAGTTGTACGTACTGATCGAACTGTGACAACAGCGAGCGAACCAGAATATCAGTGTCTTTTTCCTCGACGACATGACTACCCAGTGGCGCAATGTCCACCATGTAATATTCACCGTCGAACAGGAACTGCTTGATTTGCACACGCTCAACGCCTTCTACGAGCACCTTCACCGTGCCGTCGTTCACATGCATCAGTTGCAGAACAGTGGCCACCGTACCAATGGTGTAGAGATCTTCTTTGCCTGGATCATCTTCGGAATGATTCCTCTGGGCGGCGAGCACAACCTTCTTGTCGGCGGCCATCGCCGCCTTCAGGGCAACGATTGACTTTTCGCGGGCCACGAACAGTGGATGCACGATCTGGGGATAAACCACGACTCCCCGCAGCGGAAGGAAAGGCAACTGGTTTTGGCTGGTGGATTTGTCCATAGAACCTTCAGGTAATCAGTACTGCAGGGGGTAGAAACACCGACGATGCTTCTCAGCCGCCTGCATGTTTGTCCTTGGCGATCATGCTTCCGCTCTGGGCCTCATTTTCATACATCAGCAAAGGCTCCGACTCTCCATTAATTACAGCTTCATCGATAATTACCTTGGTGACATTTTTTTCCGACGGTATCTTGAACATGGTTTCCAGCAGAACTGACTCCATGATGGAACGCAGCCCGCGGGCGCCGGTCTTGCGTTCCTGGGCCTTTTTGGCAATCGCCTGCAAAGCATCGTTACGGAACTGGATCTCTACCCCTTCCATCTCGAACAGCTTTGAATACTGTCGGGTCAGCGCATTCTTGGGCTCTTTCAGGATGCGCACCAGCGCTTCCTCGTCCAGTTCGTCCAAGGTCGCAATCATGGGTAGACGGCCAACGAACTCGGGAATCAAGCCATACTTGATCAAATCTTCCGGCTCGACGTCCTGCAGGGTCTCACCGACTTTCTTTTCGGCTTCCGGGCTGCGGACCTGAGCGGTAAAACCGATGCCGCTCTTGTCGGAACGGTCACGGATAATCTTGTCCAGCCCGGCAAAAGCGCCGCCGCAGATGAACAGGATGTTGGACGTATCAACCTGCAGGAATTCCTGTTGCGGATGCTTGCGTCCACCCTGGGGCGGTACGGATGCAATGGTGCCTTCAATCAGTTTCAAAAGTGCTTGCTGCACACCTTCCCCGGAGACATCGCGGGTAATGGAGGGGTTGTCCGACTTGCGTGAAATTTTGTCGATCTCATCGATGTAGACAATACCCATCTGGGCCTTCTCCACATCGTAATCACATTTCTGCAACAGCTTCTGGATGATGTTCTCAACATCTTCGCCAACATAACCGGCTTCAGTAAGCGTGGTAGCGTCAGCGATGGTGAATGGCACATCAAGCAGGCGCGCGAGAGTTTCAGCCAGTAGCGTTTTGCCGGTACCCGTGGGACCGATAATCAGGATATTGCTCTTGCCGAGCTCAACGTCTTCGGTTTTCTTCTGATAATTGAGCCGCTTGTAGTGGTTATAAACGGCGACGGCCAGAATCTTCTTGGCCTTGCCCTGATCGATGACGTATTGGTCAAGGATGGCACAGATTTCGGCCGGCGTGGGGAGCTTGCGTTTGCGGTTGTCGGGACTCTTGTCCTGAATCTCTTCGCGGATGATGTCGTTGCAGAGATCCACGCATTCGTCGCAGACGAAAACGGAAGGTCCGGCAATCAGTTTTCGCACTTCATGCTGGCTCTTCCCGCAGAAGGAGCAGTACAGCAGCTTGCCTGAATCGTCTTTGGACTTGTCACCCGCCATAACTACTAGCCTCACTACTTGCTTTACTGCCTGCTTTACTACCAGCCTTCTCGGCCCCCGCAACCGCAAATTACGAATCTAAGATGCAGGCATTTATACCAATTTACAAGTCCCGACCGGGTAAAAGGCCGCAAGATTTCTAGCGAACGGGCGGCGCAATGATCCGCTTCTCCAACACCTGATCCACAAGGCCGTATTCGACTGCAGCCTTGGCACTCATGAAGTTGTCGCGATCGGTATCCTTGGCGATGACATCGATCGGTTGTCCGGTATGGTGCGCCATGATTTTGTTAAGGCGGTCCTTCAAGGCCAGAATCTCCTGCGCCTGGATATGGATATCGGACGCCTGCCCCTGCACTCCGCCACTGGGCTGATGAATCATCATGCGCGAATGAGGCAAGGCATAACGTTTGCCTTTGGCACCACCGGCAAGCAGCAAAGCACCCATACTGGCTGCCTGCCCTACGCAAATCGTGCTGACATCAGGTTTGATGAACTGCATGGTGTCGTAGATCGCGAGGCCTGCGGTAACAACACCGCCGGGCGAATTGATGTAGAGGTGGATGTCCTTGTCCGGATTTTCCGATTCCAGAAACAGCAACTGGGCGACCACAAGGTTCGACATGTGATCTTCGACCTGACCGACCAGAAAAATAAGCCGGTCTTTGAGCAGCCGGGAATAGATATCATACGAGCGTTCGCCGCGCGCGGTCTGTTCGACCACTATCGGGACAAGCTGCGCCAGTTCTTCAGTACTAATGCTCATGAAATAGTGTGCCTTATCGGAAAGGTGAATAGCAGTAAGGTTGGTTAGGCGGAAGGCGCAGTCGTAGAAGGTTTCAGGGCTTCCTCGTAACTGCAGGGCGTTTCCGTGACTTTCGCATTGGTAAGAATGAGGTCGATTACCGCTTCTTCAAGGGCCATGGCTTCAACTTGTGCGAGTTGGTCCTTGTTGCTGTAGTACCACGTGATCACCTCTTGGGGCTGCTCATAGCTCTCGGACAATTCTTCCACCAGTCTGCGCACCACTTTCGGATCAACCTTCAGCTGATTCGTCTGGATGACTTCGTTCATGATCAGGCCGAGGCTTACGCGACGCTCGGCCTGCGGCCGAAAAATTTCAGCTGGAAGCATCGATTCATCGATGCGCTGGTTGCCACCGTACTGCTGCATGGTCTGCTGGCGCAGTGCGTCTACTTCTCCGGCTACCAAGGCTTTCGGCAGCTCTACTTGATGCAGTTTGAGCAGGCCTTCAACCACCTGGCTTTTAACACTGTTACGAATCGCATTCTTCAACTCGCGCGCCATGTTGCTCTTCACTTCGGTACGGAACGCGGATTCCCCGCCACCTTTTACATCGAAGGAGGCAAAGAAGGTAGCATCGAGTACAGGCAGCACGGGTTCAGACACATCGCTTACCTGTACTGCGAACTCTACTGGCTTACCGGCCAGCTCCTTGTTTTGGTAGTTCTCCGGAAAAGTCAGCGCCAATTTCGTCTCACCCCCTTTTTGGCTACCAACAAGACCCGCCTCAAAACCGTCGATCATGCGTTTGGAGCCTAATACCAATTTGGTGCCTTTGGCGCTGCCACCCTGGAAATCGGCACCGTTCAAGGTACCGGTGAAATCGATTGTTACCTGATCGCCGTCCTGCGCCGCACGGCTCACTTCCTGCCAAGTCTGGCGTTGTTTACGCAAGGTTTCGATCATCGTATCAATGTCGGTATCGCTGATGTCGGCTGTCTTGCGCTCAATCGCGATGGTAGAGAAGTCGCCCAAGATGACTTCGGGATAAATTTCGAAGGTGGCCACAAACTGCAAATTACGGCCTTCTTCGACGCTTTTTGGTTCAATTTTGGGCTGGCCGGCTGGTTTGACCTTGTGCTGGCCCAATGCCTGGTAGTAGCTCTGGCTCATCACTTCACCAAGCACTTCCTGGCGCACGCCCTTGCCATAACGCTCCTGAATCACTTTTACCGGAACCTTCCCTTTCCTGAAGCCCTTGATATTTACAGTGCGCGCAGCTTCCTGCATGCGGCTGCGGACTTGGTTCTCGACTTGTTCAGCCGGGACTTCCACGGTCATTTTGCGTTCCAGTTTGGACAGGGTTTCGATGGACACTTGCATGGGGCTATTCCTGATTGATGCCTGATTAATGCTTGATTGATGCTAGCTAGTTATGGGAAGAAAACCTGACAGTGTGAACGATGCAAAGCGCACTGGTGTTCGACAGACTGGAGACGGTTCGTCACCGGAGCCATCAGCAAGAAAAATTCTGTTAAAAATCAGAATATTACGAATTGCTTGGCGTGATTTACGCGCGAATTCTGCCATATTGCCCCCCCTTATTCAACCAACACCCCAGTCAGTTTCCGGGCCCTCTATGATTACACATCACGCTTTACTATGACTGTTTGGTTAAGATCAAAATAAATTACTCGATCAAACGCCAAGCGGTTGTAGGTACGGCATTTTTTAATTTACGGACCGCGTGAGTGAGGCCCCGCAAAGCCTGCTCTGGCAACTTTTTTATCTTCATGAACGATATCGGACAAGCTCTTGAATTCATTGACAGGAATGCACATCAGGCGGATTAACGATGACATCATAACTAACTGTTTTTATTATACTATGTTCGATTTTCGCGCAAAGAACAAAGGGCTTGGAGCCGTGAAATATGGCATGCAATTTGCGCCCTATCAGGTACCAAAAGATGCGATTAGGGTTCGCGCACTCGTTAGCCCGAGACGGCGAAAAATATGACGCCACAACATATAAAACCAATAAAAATAAAATCAAGGTCTCGGGCTAACGAAGACCACTCCTCGCTCTTCTTGCCCAATCCACGGGGCCAAACCCGATACGTCAAATAGCCCTGATAAACTTTTGAATTTCAGCGCTTTCCCCTTTATGATCCACGCAGTTTTGAATTCTTACTTCAGGATGAAAGGCGCCCATGACCTTTCCTACGACTGCCTTGGATTTGCCCGAATGCAGGCCCCACCGGGCACCCTCCGCATATTTCCGTCTTATTCCACAGGTAATGGCGCTAGCCATGGCAATGCCGCTTCAGGCTCAGGAACTCACTGATCCTGTTGTTAGCGATCTGAACCAACTCGTTACTCAGGCCCGTTACAACGAGGCTTATACCTTCGCCACACAGAACATGGCGCAATACGAAGGCGAGCCTGAATTCGATTTTCTGTTCGGGCTTGCCGCCATGGAGTCCGGCCGACCGACCGAGGCTGTTTTTGCATTTGAACGCATTGCATATACCTATCCAGACCAGCAGCGCGTCAAGCTGGAGCTGGCCCGGGCCTTCTATTTGACCAATAACTTGCCTGCGGCACGTCAGTTGTTCACCGAGGTGCTCGCAACCGAACCAACTGAAAACGTCCAGAGCAACATCCAGGCATTTCTGACTCTGATCGAAGAACGCGAGAGCGCGGTGACCAGCTCGCTTACCTGGTATGTAACCTCGAGCGTTGGCAACGACAGCAACATCAACAGTGCCACTGAACTGGGTGTCATTCCAACACCGATCGGCGATGTTGAATTGAGCGCTGGTGGCCAAAGCATCGGCGATAGTTATGGGGATGTCGGGGGTGGTGTGGTCTATGCCAAGCCGTACTCGAAAACCAGCGCCTTGAACGCTACACTCAATTACACCGAGCACAACAATTTTTCGACGCAAGATTTTGACCTCGGTGTGATTGCAGCGGATATGAACTATTCCCGCATTATTGATGACATGCGTTTCAGTCTCGGCGGGCGCGCGCAACGGGTAGAATTGAACGGAGAACCCTTCCAGGACAGCATGAGCCTGATGGGCACTTGGCAGCGCAGTTCTGGTGCCGGCTGGAACCAGGCGCTCACCGGCGCTTATACCCAAGTACGATTCGACGACAGCATCAATCCGAATGCCAGTCTTAGGGATATGAACCAGATGTTGGTATCAGGTGTGCTGGGCAAGTCAGCAGGGAGCTTCTACCACTCGGTCAGCGTGTATTACGGCGATGAATCCGCGGTATATAGCGTTGGTGACAACAATGCGCAGAAGTTCTATGGCGTTGCGTTCTCGGAACAGTTCCAATTCAGGCCGGCACAGATTCCCTACTTGCGCATTTCGTTGCATAGCAGCAGCAACAAGGCACGCGATCCGATTTTCAACATTGAACGTGAAGACGACACCTTCTCCACATCGCTTGGCTGGGTGTGGCGCGCCAACCGCAACATCAACGTTACCACCGATGTGACGTACACAGAGAACGACAGCAATCTCGATCTGTACGCTTACGACCGGGTGAAATACCAGACTGGCTTGCGTTACCAGTTCTAGCTGCTGAGGTCTTTTACTCCGCATTCTCCTGTTTTTTCTGCACCCCTTGATCCTCGCTTCCCGCAAACTTCAGGGAAGCGGAATTGATACAGTACCGCAAGCCCGTCGGCTGCGGCCCGTCTTCGAACACATGTCCCAAATGCGCGTCACAGCGTGAACACACCACTTCGACGCGCTGGCGGCCAAGTGAGTTGTCGGTTATCTCAGCCACTTTGTCGTCCGTAACTGGTTTGAAAAAGCTGGGCCAGCCGCTGCCGGAATCGTATTTGGTCGCGGCATCAAACAGGGTTTCGTCGCAGCATTTGCACAAGTACAAACCAGATTTGCCGGAACTTTCCCAGTACTCGCCTGTGAATGCCCGTTCTGTGCCTTTCTGGCGCGTGATGCGAAATTCATCAGCGCTCAGTAACTTGCTCCATTCCTCATCACTCTTTCGCAGTTTAGTCATATATGCTCTCCCGCTGCCGCTGCGGTATAATCCGCAGTATTTCCCGGCCACTATATAACAGGTTCGGGCATCACGCATTCAGTGGAGCATTGCGTAAATGAGCAACATCAAGCAATCCGAAAAACTGCGGCACGTTTGCTACGAAATTCGCGGCCCCGCGATGCAGCAGGCGAAAAAGCTTGAGGAAGAAGGCTACAAGATCATCAAGCTGAACATCGGCAATCCCGGTGCTTTCGGCTTTGATGCGCCCGAAGAAATCCTGCGCGATGTCATCCTCAACTTGCCAGAATCTCAGGCTTATTCTGACTCCAAGGGCCTGTTTACCGCGCGCAAAGCGGTGATGCATGAAAGCCAGCGTCTTAACGTCAAGGGCGTCACCATCAACGACATCTACCTGGGCAACGGCGTCAGCGAACTCATCGTCATGGCGATGCAGGCACTGCTTAACAACGGTGACGAAGTGTTGGTGCCCGCTCCCGATTACCCGCTATGGACTGCAGCGGTTACCCTGTGCGGCGGCAATGCAGTGCATTATGTCTGTGATGAAAGCGCAGACTGGTCTCCGGACATTGCCGACATCAAGCGCAAGATCACCAAAAACACCAGGGCAATCGTTGTCATCAACCCCAACAATCCAACCGGCGCCGTTTATAGCCGTGAACTGTTGTTGGAGATCGTTGATCTGGCGCGCCAGCACAACCTGATAATCTATGCCGACGAAATCTACGACAAGATCCTGTACGACGGCGCCGTGCATGTGCCGTTGGCCAGTCTCGCGGACGATGTATTCTTCATCACCTTCAATGGCCTGTCCAAGAATTATCGTCTGGCCGGCTTTCGCGCTGGCTGGATGGTACTCAGCGGCGCGAAACAGAGGGCAAAGGATTACATTGAGGGGCTGGAAATACTGTCCAACATGCGCCTCTGTTCCAACGTGCCGGCGCAACAGGCTATACAGACTGCGCTGGGCGGCTACCAGAGCATCAACGAGCTGATCATCCCCGGGGGGCGCTTGCGCGATCAGCGCGACATCGCCTGGAACATGCTGACCAGCATACCGGGTGTGACCTGCGTGAAACCAAAGGGCGCAATTTACTTGTTCCCGCGCCTCGATCCCAAGGTGCACAAAATCACCAGTGACGACAAATTTGTACTGGATTTCCTGATGGAAGAGAAAGTACTTCTGGTCAAAGGCAGTGGCTTCAACATAAAGGACATGCAGCATTTTCGCATCGTGTTCCTGCCTCACAAGGAAGTGCTCGCCGACGCTGTCAGCCGCCTCGAACGCTTCCTGTCACACTATCGGCAAGCGTGATCTGAACCCCAGCCTGCTTGCCTCCCTGCCCACCTCTGGATCAAGCCCGGGGGGCTGGTAGTATTCAGCGAATTCGTGGCGCACCGGGTAGTGTTTGCGTAACACGTCAAATTGCCCAGCAGGATCCGGGGTCTCGAGTGTCTGCCTCAAGAGTGCATCATCGCGACTTGCATCATAAACCTGCAGGAGCAAGTGGTTAAGTTGTTGCACTGCCGCCAGCTTGCCGTCCAGAGTCAATTTGGCATCCACAACCAATTGGGTATTTGCACCAACTCCCCGCGCTACAAGAACGGGCAACTGCACACCGAAATGCCGGCCGAATTCTTTGGCTATCATTCGCGTACCGTTTAGTTTGCCTTCCTGGCTGTATCCGGCGATGTGCGCGGTGCCGAGCGCAACACGTCTCAGCAAGTGCTGATCCAGCGCCGGCTCGTTCTCCCAGACATCCAGTACGACCCGCTGCTCTGGACGCTCCTTCAGATGCGCCAGTAGCGCACCATTGTCGATCACGCCACCGCGTGCAGCGTTTATTAGAATTGTATCTGGACGCAGGCGTGCAAGGCCGGGCGCATCCAATATATGCAACGTTGGCCATGGTCCCGAGCGTGTCAGCGGCGTATGGAAAGTCACTACGTCCTGCTGCAATACAGTCGCAAGATCGGTGAGATGGCCACTCAGAGGATGGTTTGCGTCAAGAAAGGGATCGTAAACTGCAATGCGGATACGGAGCGCCAGCAACTGCCGCGCAAGGCGGCTACCGATTTGGCCACAGCCCACGATGCCGAACGACAAGGCGCGCCAGTCAAAGTCATCACGCAAGCTCAGGTAAGCCAGTACGCTGAATACATAGTCAACCACCGACCGCGCATTACAACCCTGTGCCCAGCAGAAGCCGATGCCCTGCTGCCGCAGCCATTCCATATCTACATGATCGATGCCGCTCGTGGCAGTGCCAACGAAACGGCAGCGTGACCCACTGAGCAATTTCGCATTGACCTGCGTGATTGAGCGCACCAACAGAGCATCGGCATCGCGGACCGCCTGTGCATCGATTGCGCGCCCAGGCAGCAACACAAGATCGCCGGCACCCCCGAAACAGGCAGACGCTTGCACAATGTTTTCGTCAGCGACAATTTTCATGGAATGGCTTCAGCTATGTCCTGCCGCTTTGCGAATGCAATAGCGGTAAGTCTTGCCGTCGTTCGAAGTATGCAGCAATTCATGGCCAAGGAAGTGGCAGAATTTGGGGATGTCACGACTGGTGGAGGGATCCGTGGCAACAATCAGCAATTTTTCACCAGCGCCAATCTCGCGGATTTTCTTGTGCAGCATCATCACCGGTTCCGGACAGAATAAACCACTGGCATCCAGCAGATGTTCCACAGTATTGGGATTGGCCTGGTTGTTGCTGCCCTCAGTCACGTTCGGTACTCACTCTGGATTTTCACTGCTTTCATGTTCATCGCCGGCATCCAGTGCCAGTCGCTCAGGCACTTCCCCAAGCCGTTCAGGCACCTCAATGTGAGAGGTGGAGGTACGCGGATCATACAGAATCACCGCCCTGCCCGTTTCGATCTGCCTTAATACGCGCTGCACCTTGTCAGCGAGACTGTATGCATGAGAGCCGTAGTCTGTACCCTCGCGCGTAACGAATTCTTCCACCAAGTTTTGCAGGGCTTCCGGCGACAGGGCTGTATGCGGAATCTGCATGGCGGCCAGCACTACCCCAGATTGACGACATCGATACGCTCGAACAGTTCCGGCTCCAACTGTGCCCGCCTGGCTTCCAGATTTTTGAAGTCAAACAATTCCGTATCACCAAGATGCGAAGGTGCCACGTTCAGGATGCTTTTGAACATCACATCGAGCCGGCCGGGATGCTTGCGCTCCCAGTCGTTCAGCATGTTCTTGATCTCTTTGCGCTGCATATTCTCCTGACTGCCGCACAGGGTGCAGGGAATAATCGGGAACGCGCGCAGCTGGGCATATTTGGCTATGTCACTTTCCCTGCAGTAAGCCATCGGTCGAATCACGACATGGCGACCATCGTCACTAAGCAACTTGGGTGGCATCGCCTTCAGTTTGCCGCCGAAGAACATGTTCAGGAACAGCGTTTCCATGATGTCGTGGCGGTGATGGCCGAGCGCAATCTTGGTGGCACCGATTTCAGTTGCGTAAGCGTAGAGGTTGCCGCGGCGCAAGCGCGAACAAAGGCCGCAATAGGTCTTGCCCGGTTCGGTCTTGTCGACCACGATTGAATAGGTGTCTTGTTCAAGGATGGTGTAATCAACACCGATGGACGTCAAATAGGCGGGCAGCACGTCTTCGGGAAAGCCCGGCTGCTTCTGGTCCAGATTCACCGCCTTGATACGGAAGTCGATGGGCGCATGCTTTTGCAGGTTGAGCAGGATATCCAGCATTGCATAGGAATCCTTGCCGCCGGACATGCATACCATTACATAGTCGCCGTCCTGGATCATGTTGTAATCGCCGATCGCGCGCCCAACATCACCGCGCAGGGTTTTCTGCAGGCGGTTCAGCGTGAATTCCACTTTACGCGGATCTTTGACGGTTACGGCTTTTTCCATGGCGATTTTTTGCAAATGAGACAAAAGGCAAAATGACAACAGGAGACAAAATGGTGATAGTTCAAGGGGCGCCAGTATAATGGCCGGACCGCCCAATTGCTAACCGGCCACTCCATGGTTCAGTCCGTTTGCCGCCTTGTCATGCCGGTTTTGACTCTGGTTTTCATACTCGTTCCCGGCCTTGCCCCGGCACAGGACGCTGCAACCACCACCAGCGCCGTTATCCTGCAATACCATCACGTCAGTAGCACCACGCCGCGTGTGACCAGTGTCAATGCCGCTGAGTTCCGCCAACACCTGGAATATCTGCGTGACAACGGTTTTACGGTGCTGCGGCTTGAAGAGGTGGTGCACACCTTACGCAACCGCGGCACCCTACCGGACAAAACAGCGGCCATTACCTTCGACGATGGCTACCGCAACAATTTCGACACCGCGTTTCCGCTGCTGCGTGAATTCGGCTACCCCTTCACCCTGTTCGTATCGTCAGGTCTGGTGGGCTCCAATGCGCAGCTATATTTGAACTGGGACCAGTTGCGCGAAATGGCAGCCAACGGCGCCACCATTGCGAACCACGGCATCTCGCATCCCTACCTGCTGGAACGTGCCGAGGGTGAAGACGATGCCGCATGGCTACAACGCATTGAACACGAAATCCTGACTGGGGAAGCCGAGATCGAGAAACAGACCGGACAAAGCCACAAGCTCTTTGCCTATCCGTACGGTGAATATGACCGCCCCATCCAGGATCTGGTGGCACAACTTGGCTTTGTCGGCATTGGCCAGCACTCGGGCCCCGTCAACGCCAGTTCGGATTTCACCGCACTGCCACGTTTCCCCTTCTCGGGTATCTATGCCGCGATAAACACCTTCGCCGTGAAAATGCACACGCTGGCCTTCGATGTGAAGCTGCTGAGCCCCGTCACCCAGATCACAGATGCGCAAACGCCGGATGCTGTGCTTGATTTCAACGGCACTTACCGTTTCGACGCACTGAACTGTTTCAACAACAATGAGCGGATGCGGGTAAGCGTGGAGAATACAGAGGAACAGCAGTATCGCGTAACACCACTGGTGCCGAACACTGCGCGCCGTTTCCGCTACAACTGCACAGCGCCAGCACCCAATGGCCGCTTCTACTGGTATTCAATTACTTGGGTAAATCCTGCGCTGGAGGATTATTAGGCTGATTCGTTCAAGGGATGTACCTAAATAGTGATGCGATCACGATTCAGCAGATCGTTGTAGTAGATCATCTGGCGCAACTCATCTATGTAGGCATCGCCGCGCTCGGAATAGCTGCGCAGTCCTTCACTGAGCGAAATGCCATCGATGGGACGCTCTTTGCGGCGCAGATCCTGGCGGATCAGCCGTAAGTGCTGGTAGCTCGGAAAAGTGTTCAGGTTCTGGAAGTAGGCATCAACCGCTTCTTCGACGCTGCCAAAGCGTTTCACTTCATGGTTGTCACTGGGCCGGCGGTTGCCCGGTATCAGGCCGCAGCCTTTCTGGTAACACCACTGGCCGAAGAAGTTGTAACCCTCCTGCGCGAACCGCGAGGTGCCCCAGGCCGATTCGTTGGCGGCTTGCGCCAGCACCAGCGACGGCGGGATCACATCGACCCGGCGCAGCAGTAACTGCACGAAGGCTTGGTCAAGCAGGTCGTCGGTCGGCACTTCGTAGGTCTTGCTTAACTCCAGCAAAAAGCCATTCTCGGCCGCATCCAGCACATACCCGGACCGAATCTTCTCGACCAGCCCCAGCAAGCGTTCCCGCTCACGCTGCACTTCGCGGTTTTTGGCATCGATATAGGGCTGCAGGAAGTCGAAAAAGACCTGCTTCTTACTGTCGATATCGGGAATTGCGCCAAAATCGGGCAGGTTGATCAGCGGAACCGTGGCATCGAGCGAGGATTGGATCACGGTGACGGCAGGGCTGGGCTGGGGACTGCGAAGATGAAAAGCACCGGCAAACAGCATTACCAACATCAGGGCATAGATGAGGGCTGCTCGCCGCTGCGGGTTTGGCTGTTGCCTGCGCTGTTGGTTGAGCGACTGCATGAGCTCTGATACCTGGTCGGGTGTGGAACGAGTCCGTAGTCCTGGCCGGATGGCAGGGGCAATTCTAACATGCGAGCCTGAATCGAGGCTGTCTGATGGCGGCTCTAAGCCACCTTAGATATAAATACTATCTTATTGTATTTATTATTATTTATTAGCGCCAGCGCACAGAGGCGAGGTCGGTACTGACTGCATAACCCACTCATCTGGTGTAAAGAGATGAAGGGCCAACGCATGCACCGTAGTGGCCAGCTCTTCTGCCAACACGCGGTAAACGAGCTGGTGCCGCTTAACCTTACCCAACCCGGCAAAGGCGGTAGATACCGCCACCAGTTTGAAATGCGAGTCCGTGCGCGGTCCGGCGTGCATGTGGCTCTCATTTAGCAGTTCCAGATGCGCAGGGTGCAGCGCTTCCGTGACCTTGTATTCGATGGCAAGTTCTACGGCTGGTCGGGTCTGGGTGTTGGCGTTCATGGCGATTTGGTTTAACTGGTTCCGGTTCAAGCGGGGGCTTGCTGCATACACTACAATGGCCCGCTTTTTAATACACACACACACGATGGAGCAGGACATGGCAATAGGCTGGTATCCAGGCCACATGCACAAGGCCAGAAAGGATATCACATCGGCTTTGCAGCAGGTTGATGCTGTGCTGGAGCTGGTCGACGCACGCCTGCCCTACTCCAGCGAAAATCCGCTGCTAAACAAACTCATCGGTAATATCTTCCGCATTCGCGTGCTGAACAAGAACGACCTTGCCGATCCTGCCGTCACCGCCCTGTGGCAAAAACACTATCAGGATGCGGGCATTCCTTGCCTGCTGCTTGAAAAGGACGACCCGAGCGCGGTAAAGCGCCTGCTCAAAGAAATCACCCGCAATCTTGAACCGCGTAGCTCACGCGCCAACCGCATCCTAATCGCTGGCATTCCCAACGTTGGCAAATCCACGCTGATCAACTTGTTGGCCGAGCGCAAGATCGCGAAGGTTGGCGACGAACCGGCCGTGACGAAAGCCCGCCAGGAAATCAAACTCACGGAAGACCTCATGCTGCTCGACACTCCCGGTATCCTGTGGCCCAAAATCGAAGATCAACAATCCGCCTATCGTCTGGCAGCTACCGGCGCGATTCGCAACACCGCTTTCGAACTTGGCGATGTCGGCCTGTTTGTCGTTGAGTTACTGCAGGAACGTTACCCGTCTGCCCTGCGCAAACGCTACGAGATCCAAACCGAGGGCCGGGAACCCTTGGCCTTGCTCGAAGAAATCGGCAAGAAACGCGGCTGTCTGACCAAGTCCGGCATCGATTTCACCAAAGCCGGCGAAGTAGTCCTCAACGATCTGCGCACCGGCAAACTCGGTCTCGTCAGTCTTGAAACTCCTGCCGACATTCCCCCGCCTGCTACCGAATCTAGCGCCGATGAAAGCTGACAAGTTCAACAAGACCATGGCCACGCAGAAAAGCAACGTGGACACAGCCATCCAGAAAGCCGATCGCGACCAGAGCGTTCTCCTGCTACTCACCGGCGACGGCAAAGGGAAAACCACGTCTGGCTTCGGCACGATCTTCCGCGCGCTCGGCTACGGCCAGAAGGTTGCTGTGGTCCAGTTCATCAAGGGCACACAAGCATCCGGCGAAGAATTACTATTAAAAAACAGCTACCCGCACATTCCCTTCTACCAGATGGGCACAGGCTTCACTTGGGACACCCAGAACTTCGAAGCCGACAAAGCGGCTGCAGTGCGCACGTGGCACGAGGCGGAAATTCATTTGCAAGACACAGCATTGGATGTGTTGTTGCTGGATGAACTCACGTACATGCTTGCTTATCAGTTTCTTGATGAAGCCACAGTGATCAATGCACTACGCAATCGCTCGCCGCAACTGAGCGTGATCGTGACTGGGCGTGGTGGTGGCACCGCGTTGAGGGAGTTGGCTGATACTGTATCGGAAGTGAAGAGCGTTAAGCATGCTTTTGAGGCTGGGGTCAAAGCCCGGCTAGGAGTGGACTACTGAGCTGGTTTCATTTTGGTGGAGACCGGACCTTCAGTGCACAGGCCGGGAGCCGGGTTGGCTTTCGTGGACACGCCGTGAATACATCCCTGTAGGCTCGTTTTCGGCATCCATGCCTCAGACGTTCCCCGAAAGCCAACCCGTCTCCCGTCCTCGAAAAGCCCGAAGTACACCAAGGCCTTCTCAGCCTACGCACTACCAGACTAAGAGTATGTGCTAGGCACTTTGAAGTTCTTTTAGTTGCTTGCCATCGAGATTTACCCAGGCAGTCAGGCCGTTTGCGCTACCACCATGTATTGTTGCGGCAGCCGAGCTAGGACTTGAGAACTCAACATTTTTTGTAAATATATAACTTTCACTATCCTTTCGAAGACTTCCCTCTTCAATTAACTGATTGCGCTGCACTAAAACACTTGGCCATTTTTGTGCTGAGGCTCTCTCATTCAAAACCGCTTGTGAGCCAGAAAGGACTAACATTCCGTTTGGTGTCAAATATCCAGTGGCAGTGAGGCCTTTGATGCTGCATGTCAGAAGCTCTTTTCTGGATCGTTCTTCATTCTTAAAGGATATGGGTACAAAAGCCTCAATACCCAACACTGGTAAAACTTGTTGCATCTTTTCGAGGAACACTTCCATATCCTCTCGATCTGATTCTGGCAAGCGAGCCCCACTGCTCTGGCTATTCATCACTACGAATCTATCAGCGGATTTTGCTGCATCAATTAATCTGCCCTCAATGTACTTGATATGTGCTTTTGTAAGGTTCTCATCCTTTGTTACGAAGAAAGTTATGTGGTTCCAGAAATCTTTAGCAAGATGACTTTTAACACGATCTTTGACGCATTCTGCTTCACCTATGTAAATCGAATTTTTGTTGGTTTCAGGATCTATCCCTGTTAAAAAGTAGACTCCAGGACTGCTTGCTTCTTCTCTTTCAATAACCTTGTCAAACTCACTTCTTGGACCCGAGACAGCTTTTCCGTTCCAATTCGAAAGCTCGGCTGTCCGCAATCTTTTTGGGTCCCCGAATGCCAAGAATATTTTTAATGTGGCTGTGGGCACTGTTCGCATACTCCCTATGTCAGTATTCAGACTCTGTGAACATAGCCTAAGCAGCTATCAATTCCATTGCAACTGACGTCACGACCATTGATCACTGACTACACAAGTGCGTAGACACTAGTCGGCTGGGTAAGTCTTGGTGTACTGCGGGCTTTTCGAGGACGGGAGACGGGTTGGCTTTCGGGGACTGTCTGAGGCATGGATGCCGAAAACAAGCCTACAGGGACGTATTCACGGCGCGTCCTCGAAAGCTAACCCGGCTCGCGGCCTGAAAACAGAAGATTCGGCGTACAAAAAAAATACGCCGAGGTGACGCAAGGAATTAGATCTTGTCCAACGCGGCCGACAGATTCGCCACCGTGCGATCAATGTTCTGCAGTTTGTCTATCCCGAACAAACCAACACGAAAGGTTCTAAAGTCAGCACGTTCATCGCACTGCAAAGGAATCCCCGCAGCAACTTGCAAACCCTGCGCAAGAAACTTCTTCGTGTTCTGCAGCTCCGGGTCAGTGGTGTAACTGACGACCACGCCGGGAGCCTTGAAGCCCTCGGCCGCGACACTGCTGAAACCTTTGCTTTCCATCAGTGTACGCACCTTGTCGCCCAACGCCTGTTGCTGTTCCTTCAACTTGGCAAAACCATAGGCCTTGGCATCCAGCATCATGTCGCGGAACACGCACAAGCTGTCGGTAGGCATGGTGGCGTGGTAGGCATAGCCGCCATTTTCATAGGCTTCCATGATCTGCAACCATTTACCCAAGTCGCAGGAAAAACTGCTGCTGGTTGTAGCTCTGGTACGTTCCACAGCCAAGGCGCTGAGCATTACCAGACCGCAGCAAGGTGAAGCACTCCACCCCTTTTGCGGCGCGCTGACCAGAACATCAATACCGAGCTTTTTCATGTCCAACCAAATCGTACCGGATGCTATGCAGTCAATCACCAGCATGCCACCAACGGAATGCACCGCATCAGCCATCGCCTTGAGGTAACCATCCGGCAGAATCATGCCCGCTGAAGTTTCCACATGGGGCGCAAACACCACTGCGGGTTTCCAGGTCTTGATGGTCGCAACCACCTCGTCGATGGGACATGGAGCGAACGGTTCCTGGCTTGCGTCCCTGGCCTGACGCGCCTTGAGCACAATGCTATCGGACGGAATCTTGCCTGCGTCGAGAATCTGCGACCAGCGAAACGAGAACCAACCGTTGCGAAGCACCAGACATTTTTGGCCAGTGCCGAATTGCCG
>CAMDML010000003.1 GCA_945902215.1 Klebsiella pneumoniae
GCGCTATTGCCGTTGATTGAATCCAGCAGTTTCGCGATTTTCTGCATTTCGTCGAGAATTTTTCCGGCCCAGTCCTTCAGACTGATGGCCTTGCCTTTGCGGGACAGCATCAGTGCAGGATTACGGCCCTGTTTCACCACCGCCTGGAAATTTGTGTCGATCTCCTGGTACTGCTCGCGTTCGGACGGTGGACTCGAGCGCAGCAGACAGAACACGAGGAAGGTTGAAAGGAAGGTCATCATTTCGGCATCAATACCCACCGGCATGAACGGGTTAAGGTCGATACAACGCACTTCGATGTACTCAACTCCTTCCGCGCGCAATATGTGTACCGGGCGCTTACCCGACGGAGTAACGCGCTTCGGGCGGATTGTGCTGTAGAACTCGTTCTCGATCTGCAGCACGTTGGAATTGATCTGCGCGGGCGTGCCGTCAGTAGTGGCGAAGTTCGCGTAGGGCGGATACGGCGTCTTGATCGCCTTCAGCAAACCATCGGCGTACTGGTTCAGACTGTTGTAACTGATATGGAGCCCGGCCTGAGCCTTGCTGGTGTAGCCGAGGTCGCCCATACGCAGTGACGTGGCGTACGGCATGTACAGTGTGCTGTCGTCGAAGCTGTCGAGGCCGTGGTTGGGATTGTTCTTCACAAAGCTGCGGCACAGGGCGGGCGAGGCACCAAACAGGTAGATCAGCAGCCACGAGTGGCGGCGGAAATTGCGAATGAGCGCGAAGTATTGGTCGGTTTTGAATTCACTTGGGGTTTGCGTTGAGCCGAGCAAGTTGTGGTACAGCGGCCAGAAGGCATCGGGGAGCGAACAATTGAAATGGATGCCGGCAATGGTTTGCATCGTGCGGCCGTACCTGAAACCAAGGCCCTTGCGGTACAGCGTTTTCAGTCGGCCGCTGTTTGAGCTGCCGTACTGCGCCAGCGGAATCTCGTCGTCCTTGCCGATAACGCAGGGCATGCTTGAGGTCCACAGCAGCTCTTCGCGCGGCAGCTGCGAATAGGTGAAGGTGTGGATGTCGGACAGCTTGGCGAGGGTGACTTCAGGTTTCTGGAATACGGGCGTGATGAATTCCATCAGCGCTTCGGAGAAGTCGGTGGTGATACTGGGGTGGGTCAGCGCGGAACCCAGGCCATCGGGGTGGGGCGTCAGGGCGATATGACCTGATGGGTCGATGCGCAGACTTTCCTTTTCCAAACCTTGGTTCATGGCTGACAGGCAGCTGCTGCCCGAGGACTGCTGCAAACCGTCGACAATACGTGTGATTTGTTCTGACAAAAGCAACTTCCTGATTCGTATGGGGCTGTCTGCCAGTCCGTTGCTGGCGGGGGCGCCGGCAGTTCTCACTGAAGCGCCCACGGCCCCGCCCTGTAGAGCGGGAGCAGGTGGATATTCTTTCAGGCCTTGTAGTTAGCCCCCATTGGAGGGCGGAAATCTTACTGTAACCATCTGTAAAACAAAGGTTTTTATTTTAAGGCAGGGTCCCCGAATAGCAAGGCCTGGCATTATGCCACAGGGTGAGGCAAGCGTGTACCAAGCACAGCTTGGTGCGCAGCCGAGTAGCTGGAGGGGGCTTATTCGTCAAACAAGACTCGTTTGAAACGCTGAATCCGGCGCCGATCCTGCTTGGTGGGTCTGCCCGCCGTCGGATCCTGCGCGGCGTTCTGGGCTTTGCGTTCAGCAGTCAGTTTCTCGCGTTGGGTTAAGCTTTCAGGGGTTTCTTCATACAGCAGGGCTGCCTGCGGCGCCCCCTGGCGTTGTTCCGACAGGGCTTTGACGACCACCGTTTTTTCCTCCAAACCCTGCCGGACTTGCAGAGTGATACCAATTTCAATTTCCCGGCTGCATTTACAGCGCTCGCCGTTGCAATGAACCTTGCCACCCTCAATCGCCTGCTTGGCCAGCGAGCGGGTCTTGAAGAAACGCGCTGCCCACAGCCATTTGTCGATGCGCATATGGGCCGCGCCAGGGTGTTGTTCGGGTTTGCTCATGCGCGCATCAGTTCGTTGAAATGCAGGATGCCGGGAAACTCCGAGGGTGCGCGCGGTGGCAGCGTGGTGTCCGGCTGCAAGACTTGCAGCGCGTTTTTTACCCCTTCGTCACGCGCGCGGCGCAACACGTTCAAACTGTCGTCGAGGAACAGACAGCGGTCGAAATCGAGATGCTGTTCTTCCTTGAGGCGCAACCAGAAGCCCGCATTCTCCTTGGCCAACTGCAGATCATGCGAACTGATGCAGCGCGCCACATGCTGGTCGAGGCCTGACGCCAGCAGCTTTAGTTTCAGCGCTTTCGGATGCGCGTTGGTCACCAGCAAGACTTGTTTACCTTGCGCGGCGAGAAAAGCGAGAAATTCCGGCGTACCGGGACGCAAGCGGATCAGATGCCGCAGTTCCGTTTTCAGCGCTTCCACGTCCATCTGCAGCTTGGTGCTCCAGTGGTCGAGACAGTACCAGTTGAGCGTGCCATGCAGGGAATCGGAGAGTTCAGTAAGAAAGCGACTGGCACTAGCAACATCGCAGCGATGATGCGCTGCATAGCGCACCGGCAAAAATTCCAGCCAGAAATGATTGTCGAAATGCAGATCGAGCAGCGTGCCATCCATATCCAGCAGCACGGTGTCGATCGCGGACCAGTTCACCATCGTCTTTCCTCGTTATAATGCAGCTTATTATAGGGGGCTTTTTAGAAGGGAACCGCCTCATGACTTTGCAAGACCTGCTGGCTCCTGTCAGCGCGATCGCCAGACAAGCAGGCACCGCCATTCTTGATGTGTACAACCGGGACGATCACGCGGTACAACACAAGGCTGATGATTCGCCGCTTACGGCTGCCGATCTTGCCGCGCATCACATCATCACTGAATCTCTGCAGGCGCTAACGCCGGAACTGCCGGTGTTGTCAGAGGAATCTGCGGAGGTGCCGTGGGCAGTACGCCGCACTTGGGGGCGCTACTGGCTGGTCGATCCGCTCGATGGTACGAAGGAGTTCATCAATCGCAATGGCGAGTTCACTGTCAACATCGCTCTGATCGACCAAGGTGCGCCTGTGCTTGGCATCGTGTTCGTCCCGGTGCTGGATCTACTATATATAGGGGCACAGGGTCTTGGAGCCTGGAAGGAAGAGAAGGGGCGGCGCGTGCCCATCTGCAGTGTCGCGGTGGCGTCCGGCCAAAAATCATTGCGAGTGGTAGCCAGCCGCCGGCATGGCGGCGCCGAACTCGATGCCTGGCTCGACCGGGCCCGGCAACACTTTCCCGAACTGGAGCTGGTCAATATGGGCAGCTCGCTCAAGATCTGCCTCGTGGCCGAGGGCAAGGCCGACATCTACCCGCGGCTGGCGCCGACCTCCGAATGGGACACCGCCGCCGCCCAGGGTGTGCTCGAAGCCGCCGGGGGGACGTTGACGGACACGGATTTCCGGCCTTACCGCTATAACCGCAAGGATGACATCCTCAATCCCTACTTTTATGCGATGGGCGATGCCGCGCTACGGCTGTAGCGACATTCGTGGGCTGATCTGGTAAAAAGCGCGGCTGGTTCAACCCAGACTCAACATGAAACCCAAGGAGCCACCCATGGCCAATGTAACGATCGACGGCAAAGAATACGATGCGGACACACTGTCCGATGCGACCAAAACCCAACTGATGAATTTGAGCTTCGTGGATTCGGAACTGCGCCGGTTGCAGGCAAATGCTGCAGTGCTGGAAACCGCACGGCAGGTATATGGCCGCGCCCTGCGCGAGTCACTGGGCTTGCCGCTGACGAACGGCTAAGGATGCGCCCGCGGCGCTCGAGGCCATTGTGCTTTGACTGCGCCAAAGTTCTGCCAGTGGCGACGGTGCGGGTTCATGGGAAGTGGTGCCCAGAGGCGGAATCGAACCACCGACACGGGGATTTTCAATCCCCTGCTCTACCTACTGAGCTATCTGGGCGTGCAAACTTCGGATTTTACTTGATTCGGGGGCTCTGGAAATTACGGGCTCCCGCTGAGAAAGGCGCGTATTAGACCCGCGCCGGGGGATCCGAGTCAAGCCGCAATCCAACAGGCTTTTTTCAAGAGCCTGGTTACAGGAGCTTCGGCTTTTCCGGTACGTAACCTTCAGCTTTCGCGAAGTCCTGATTGCTCAGGAATTTGTCCATCTCCTCCTGCAGGAATTTACGGTGCTCGGCATTGATCATGCTGAGCGCTTTTTCATTGATCAGGCGCACTTGGTGCTCCTGCCATTCCTTCCAGGCTTGCAGCGACACATGGTTGAAGATGTCCTGCCCGCGCGCACCGGGGAAGGGCGGCATCACCATTCCTTCCATCTCCTTCTGGTATTTGCGACAGAATACTTTGGCAGGCATATAAATACTCCGGGTGCAAAGCGTGAAACGTTCCGTTGCGGAGCAACGGCTAGTTCTGCTGCCTCGATAAAAAGCCGAGCAGTTTTTTCACTGGTGCGGCGAGGCCGAGTTCGGCGGGGCTGCGCAGATCATACCAATGCCAGCGCTCGTTCTCCATGATGCTGATATGGGTGCGATCCAGCGGAATCACCACCGGCGTGATATCCAGATGGTAATGACTGAACGAGTGGCGTAGCGGTGACCATTGCTTGGCGTCGCCGGGCGCACTCAACAATTGACTGTTGAGCACGTTGTCGAAACTGGCGATATCGTCTGTTTCCGGAAAACTCCATAGCCCGCCCCAGATGCCTTGGGGCGGCCGTTTTTCCAATAACACCTGCTGCGCTTCGCGATGGTGGAAGATCAGCATGTAGGTGCTTTTCACGGGCAGCTTCTTTGTCGGTTTTTTCCCGGGGTAGTCCGCCGTGCGATTGGTGTTGAAAGCGGCGCATTCCGTATTCAGCGGACACAGCCCGCAGGCCGGTTTGGTGCGCGCACACAGCGTGGCACCGAGATCCATGATCGCCTGGGTGTAATCAGCACAGCGTTCGCGCGGTGTATGTTGAGCGGCCAGTTGCCAGAGCACTTCCTGCACTTTGCTTTGGTCCGGTGCTCCTTCTACACAATGCACGCGACACAACACCCGCTTCACATTGCCGTCGAGAATGACCGCATGTTTGCCCATGCCGAGTGCGCGAATCGCGCCTGCGGTCGAACGGCCAATACCCGGCAACGCGCTCAAGGCGTCAACTGAATCCGGGAAAACGCCGGCATGTTCCGCCTGAACGATCTTGGCTGTCTTGTGTAAATTGCGCGCGCGGGCGTAGTAGCCAAGGCCAGTCCAATGATGGAGTACGGTGTCAGCGTCGGCTTCGGCGAGCGTTCGCACATCAGGAAAGCGCTGCATGAAGCGGTCGTAATAGGGAATGACCGTGTTGACCTGAGTCTGTTGCAGCATGATTTCCGATACCCACACCCGGTACGGCGTGCGTTGTTGCTGCCAAGGCAGGTGTTTGCGGCCGTATTGGTCGAACCAGATGAGCAGAGAAGAACTGAAGGAATCGGAGGACATGAGGCTGTAGTGCGTGTGAATTGTGCGTGTGAATAGTACGTATGAATAGTGCGCGTGAATGTATCCGGATTATAGCGGTAAGCGGTACAATTGCGGCCTTTCTTGCGCCCCACCGGAAGCCGCCGGAGCCACAAAGGTATAAGTCCCATGTCAGCACGCCAGGCCAGCGTTGAACGCAATACCAAAGAAACACGTATCAAGGTGAGTGTGAATCTCGATGGCACTGGAAAATTCGCGATCAAATCCGGCCTGCCCTTTCTTGAGCACATGCTGGAGCAGGTTGCGCGCCACGGTTTGATCGACATGGACATCGTGGCTGAAGGCGATCTGGAGATCGATGCACATCACACAGTGGAAGACCTCGGCATCACGCTGGGGCAGGCCTTCGACAAAGCCTTGGACAAGACCGGCATCCGCCGATACGGCCACGCCTACATTCCACTCGACGAAGCTCTGTCACGCGTCGTCATCGATTTTTCCGGCCGCCCGGGTCTCGAGTACCACATTCCATTCACGCGCGGCAGCGTGGGCGATTTTGACGTGGATCTGTTTTATGAATTCTTCCAGGGCTTCGTCAATCACGCAAAAGTGACGCTGCACATCGACACGCTGCGCGGCAACAACGCGCATCACCAGATCGAAACCGTGTTCAAGGCTTTCGGGCGCGCGGTGCGCATGGCGATTGAAGCCGACCCGCGCATGCAGGGCACGGTACCGTCCACCAAGGGCACACTAAGCGGCTAGCCATGACCCACGTTGCAGTTATCGACTACGGTATGGGTAATTTGCACTCCGTGGCAAAGGCGCTTGAACATGTCGGTAAGAGAGCCGGGATTCCCCTGCAAGTATCCGTTACTGCCGATCCTGATGTGCTCACTAAAGCCGATCGTCTCGTGTTCCCGGGTGTGGGCGCGATGCGCGACTGCATGGCGGAAATTCGCCATTTGTGTATCGACGAAATCCTGCGCGAGCAAGTGCGGGTGAAACCAGTGCTGGCGATCTGCGTGGGCATGCAGGCCTTGATGCAGAACAGCGACGAAAACGGTGGCGTGGACTGTATCGGGTTGTTTGTAGGCAAAGTACGCCGCTTCAATGATCACATGACAGGTCCCGACGGCGCCGTGCTGAAAGTGCCGCACATGGGCTGGAACCACGTGCGCCAAACCAGTCCGCACACGATGTGGCACAAGATCCCTGACAATGAACGCTTTTATTTCGTGCACAGCTATTTCGTAGCGCCCGATGCCCCGTCGGAGATCATGGGGCAGTCCGATTATCCGCGCCCGTTCTGTGCGGCGCTGGCACACAAGAATGTATTTGCCGTGCAGTTCCACCCTGAAAAAAGCCAGAACAACGGGCTGCAATTGTACGAAAACTTCCTGACCTGGAATGGGCAGCCTTGAGCGTCTGGAGACAGCCATGAGCCCCTGGAGACAGCCATGAGCGTCTGGAGAAAGCCATGAGCCTGGCCAAACGCATTATCCCGTGCCTCGATTGCGACAACGGCCGCGTAGTCAAAGGTGTCAAATTCGTCGACATCCGCGATGCGGGTGATCCCGTGGAGATTTCCAAACGCTATTGTGATCAGGGCGCCGACGAGATCACTTTCCTCGACATCACCGCGAGCAGCCAGGAGCGCAGTACCACCATTCATACGGTCGAAGCGATTGCGAGCCAGGTGTTCATTCCACTGACAGTCGGGGGCGGCATTCGCAAACTGCAGGACATCCGCCACATGCTCAATGCCGGTGCTGACAAGGTGGGCATCAACACCAGTGCAGTGCTCAATCCGGAATTCGTGCGCGAGGCCTCTGAACGCTTCGGCTCACAGTGCATCGTTGTGGCGATAGACGCAAAGTGCGTGTCGAAGCCGGGCGCGCCAAAGCGCTGGGAAATCTTCACCCACGGCGGCCGCAATCCGACCGGGCTCGATGCAGTAGCGTGGGCAACAAAGATGGTGAGTTATGGTGCCGGAGAAATTCTGCTGACAAGTATGGATCGCGATGGCACCAAGAGTGGTTTCGACCTCGAACTCAATCGCGCGATCAGCGAAGCGGTGTCAGTACCCGTCATCGCGTCGGGCGGTGTCGGCAACTTGCAGGATCTCGTCGACGGCATCATCAAGGGCAAAGCTGATGCCGTGCTTGCCGCCAGCATCTTTCATTTCGGTGAGTACACGATTCCGCAAGCCAAGCAGTACATGCGTGAGCGCGGCGTGGAAGTGCGATAGTTTTAAAAGGAATCCTAACCGCGCGCCTTCAGAATGTTCAAACCCTTCAGTACGTTCAGTGCTTCGTTCAGCTGGTAGTCTTCAACCAGTACTTCTTCAGGTGTTGGTATAGCCGGCGGCGGCACATATTCAGACACGTCTGCCGGTGTCGCTTCTGTTTCCAGATGCCCGGTCAGATCGGCTTCGCGGTAGGTAGCAAGGCTGTCCGGAATGCGCGTGACCTGGCCGCGGTCAACGATGATGTCCGGCTCGATTCCGCGCGCCTGAATTGAGCGTCCGCTCGGCGTGTAATACAGGGATGTCGTGAGTTTGATTGCACGGTCATTGGTGAGCGGCAACACGGTTTGCACGGAGCCCTTACCAAAACTGGTTGTACCCATGATGATGGCACGCTGGTGATCCTGCAGAGCGCCCGCAACAATTTCCGATGCCGATGCTGAGCCGCCATTGATCAGCACCACAACCGGCACGCCCTTGCTGGGATCGGCCGGCGTTGCTTCAAAGCGCATGTCAGCATTTTCCACCCGGCCTTCGGTGTAAAGGATCAGGCCTTCGGTGACGAAGGCATCAACAACTTCAACCGCTGCTTGCAGCACGCCACCCGGGTTGTTGCGCAAATCCAGCACGAGGCCGGTCAGCGGCGTTTCTTTCGCTTGTAAGGTGTCGAGTGCGTCGACCACTTCTGTTCCGGTGTTGGCGGCGAACTGGCCGATGCGGATGTAACCGTAACCGGGCTCCATTTCGCGGAAACGGATACTGCGGGCCTGAATGATTTCGCGCGTGACGGTCACTTCAAACGGTTCGGCCACGCCTTCGCGCAGAATGGTTAGCGTGATCGATGTGCCCGGTTCGCCGCGCAGGAGATCCGAGGTATCGCCGAGCGTGACATCACGTGCGGGCGTGTCATCCAGCTTGATGATCAGGTCGCCCGGCTGAATACCGGCGCGCGCGGCGGGCGAGTCGTCCATTGGTGAGATGATCTTGATGAGGCCGTTCTCGATGCTCACTTCAACGCCGAGACCGCCAAATTCGCCGGTGGTGTCTTCCTGCAGCGCACTGTAATCGTCGCTGGCAAGATAGGTGGAATGCGGATCAATGTACGCCAGCATGCCGCGAATCGCATTTTCGATCAGGGTCTTGTCGTCAATCGGCTCTACATAAGATGTGCGGATCTGGTGGAGTACTTGCGCGAAGATGCGTACTTCTTCAATGGGCAGGGGCAAGTTGGTGTCTGGCGTAGCCGCAGGAATGTCACTAACGGTTTCTTCTGCGGCAAAGATCATACTGCTGCACAGAGTCAGTGCGGCAATGGCAACAGACAAGAGAGATTTACGGAATTTCATAAGGTCACCTACGATATTCGGTGTCGGGTACTTTTGGTTGAGAGACTAGCGTGCGATACACCAGTTGACCGGGTTTTCGGCACGGCCGTTGCGGCGGATTTCGAAATACAGGCTGGGCTCGCGCTGGCCGCCGGTGTTGCCGGCCGCAGCGATCACCTCGCCGCTAGCCACCCATTCGCCCACTGTTTTAAAGAGTTCCTGATTGTGAGCGTACAAACTCATGTAACCATCCCCATGGTCAATTATCAAGAGCAGCCCGGAGGTGTTAAACCAATCTGCGAAAATCACGCGGCCGTGATGGATGGCCCGTATATCGGCACCAGCGGTGGCACCAATCGTCACGCCTTCCCAGGTCAGGTCGCCTAAACTGTGCTTGGTGCCAAACGCATTGATGAGGCTGCCGTTGAGCGGCCAGATCAATTGCCCCTTGCGGTTGGCAAAAGGTTCCCGCTCGGCGTCCAGCGGGATGTCGGCAAGTGAATTCTGCAGTTCATCCAGCAACAATTCGATTTCGATTTTGTCTCTTTCCAACTGCCGTAGCTCTGCGTCGCGCGACGCGAGATCCGCATCAAGCCCGGTAAGTACTTCCTGCCGCTGTAACTGACTGGCTGCCAGGCTCTCCTGCTCCTCAGCCAGGGTCGCTTGCTGTTGTTCGAGCAGGGCTGCACTTGCGGTAATGGCGTCTGCCACAAGCACTAGTTCTTCCAGGGTGCGGTTGAATGCAGCAATCCGGGCGGCGCGCGCTGCGCTAAAGTAGCGGTAATAGCTCACCATGCGTGCCGACCGGCGTGGATCTTCCTGGTTGAGCACAAGTTTCAGATATTCCTCGCTGCCCGTCATCCAGGCGCCTTTGACATATCCTGCAATGAGGTCCTGTTGCGTACTGCGTTCATGGTCGAGTTGCGCTTGCCGGGCGTGCAATTCTTCCAGCGCAGTTTGTTGCTCTGTGATTGACGCTTGCACTGAGTCAATCATACGCAGGTTGGCGAGGATGGCTTTTTCGCTGGTCTGAATGTCGGTCGCTACGGTGCTGCGCTCACTGCGGGTGCCAGCCAGTTCTTGCTGGACCTTGGCGATGGCGGTATTGATGCGCTCGAGTTCGGCAGGGTCGGCATCGGTCTGCGCGCGCAGCGGCAACGGGCAGATAACTAATAGAAGGAAGAGTGTGCGTCGAAGCATCACGCGGGGCGAACGAGCGAGTGGCCGCTCATTTCTGCCGGCTGTGGCACGTTCATCAGCTGCAACAGCGTTGGCGCCACGTCGCACAGCGAGCCATTGTTCGCCAGACGCAGTTTCTGCTTGCCAACGTACACCAGCGGCACCGGCCCGTTGGTATGCGAGGTCAGCGGCTGGCCGTTCGTCTCGTCGAGCATCTGTTCCACGTTGCCGTGATCGGCCGTGATCAAACATTGGCCGTCCACGGCGAGCAGGGCCTCGGTGATGCGCCCCATGCAGGTGTCGAGCACTTCGACAGCCTTGATTGCGGCATCCAGCATGCCGGTATGGCCCACCATGTCACCGTTGGCGAAATTGCAGATAATGACATCGTATGCGCGGTTGCGGATAGCGGCCACCAGCTTATCAGCGACTTCGATGGCGCTCATTTCGGGTTTCAGATCGTAAGTGTCCACTTGCGGCGAAGGCACCAGAATACGGGCTTCGCCGGGATATTCTTGTTCGCGGCCACCACTGAAGAAGAAGGTGACATGCGCGTATTTTTCGGTTTCGGCGATGCGCAGCTGGGTACGGCCAAGCCCGGAAATATATTCGCCCAGACAGTTGGCGAGATTTTCCGGCCCGAAGGCATGGGGTGCATTGAGCGCCGCGGAGTATTCAGTCAGTGTGGCAAAGCGGCTGAGCTTCGGCAGTGTGCCGCGCGCAAAACCGGTGAAGTCGGGGTCGACGAAGGCCTGACTCAATTCACGGGCGCGATCAGCGCGGAAGTTCATGAACACTACCGCATCGCCATCTTGCATCACGGTTGCCTTGCCTTGCGCGTTGCAGATCACGGTGGGCACGACGAATTCATCGTTCTCCTCGCGGCTGTAAGCTGCAACCAATGCGCTGACAGCATCGCGCGCCTGATATTGTGCGCGGCCGTGGCATATTGCTTCGAAGGCTTTCTGGACACGATCCCAGCGCTGGTCGCGGTCCATGCCGAAGTAACGGCCGCCGACCGTGGCAATATGCCCGCATTGGGATGCGGCAAATTTTTCGCTGAATTTTTGCAGTGTGCTTTCCGCACTGCGCGGGGGTGTATCGCGGCCGTCGAGCAGCGCATGCAGGCGGATTTTCTTGCAGCCCTTGCGCGCAGCGAGATCGATCATGGCGGCGATCTGGTCTTCATGGCTGTGAATGCCGCCGTCTGACAACAAGCCCATGATGTGCAGTTGGCTGTGGTGTTGCAGTGCCTGATCCACCGCCGCGTTCAGCACGGGGTTGTTGAAGAAGTCACCATCACTGATCGCCTTGTTGATGCGAGTCAGACTCTGGTACACAACACGCCCGGCACCAAGGTTCATGTGGCCCACTTCCGAGTTGCCCATTTGTCCGTCAGGCAGGCCGACCCTCATGCCGGAGGTGTGGATCAATGTATGCGGGCAGCGTGTAAGCAGCTGGTTCCAGACCGGCGTTGTGGCGAGAGCGATGGCATTGTGGTCGCTAGCATCGCGATGGCCCCAGCCGTCAAGGATCAGCAGCAGGGTGGGTCCGGGTGCAGAGGTCATGAATTAAGCCGTAAAGTAATGAGCAAAGTAATAAAGAGAAATGGAGAATCCGAACCCGAATGTTAGCAAGGCAAGGGGCCTGCCCACCACTGACATCTCCGGAGAGGCTGTGTATACTGCCGCGCTCCTTCGGCGGCCCCGCCCATGAAGGTCAACGCCACCCTACGAATCCTCCAGCATGGCCCGCTTCCTCGAATTCCTCGTCAATCACTGGATATTGTCCACTATCTGGCTTGCGCTGTTCACCGCGCTTGTCATTTATCTGAACTCCAAATCGGGCAAGAGCATTAGTCCGCACCAAGCCATTCTGTTGATCAACAAGCAAGATGGCGTATTCCTGGATATCCGTGAGCGCAAGGATTTCGAGAGGGGCCACATTGTTGATGCGATCAATATTCCCTTGGCCAAGTTGCACGAACGGATTGTGGAGCTCGACAAGAAAAAAGAACTGCCCATCGTCGTGGTGTGCAACATGGGGCAGCAGTCGGGCGATGCAGTGAAAGCACTGGAAGCCAAGGGTTTCACCAGCGTCAGCAGGATGGCCGGCGGCATGAGCGAGTGGCTGACCTCGAGTCTGCCTGTTGTGAAATAGCGTTTTGAGCCGCGTTTTTCAAGGTAAAGCAGCAGATCAACATTTCAATCGCATGTTTTCAATACAGTTTCAACTACACGATAGACAGGTGACACATGGCAGAGAATGACCAAGTCGCGGGCCAACCCGTCGCGCAGACCAATACTTCCGAAACCAAATTCGGCGTGCAGCGCATTTACCTCAAGGATGCTTCGTTTGAAGCACCAGATTCGCCGGAATCGTTCCGCCGCGCGTACAGCCCGCAGGTCAGTTTTTCCATCAACAGCCGCAGCAAGAAATTGGATGGCAACCTTTTTGAAGTGGTGTTGCGCCTGACGGCTGATGTGAAACAGGAAGACAAGACGGTGTTCCTTGTGGAAGTACAGCAGGCCGGCATTTTCGAGATCGCGGGTCTTGAGGGTGAGCGTCTGGAACAGGCACTTACCATCACCTGCCCAACCGTACTGTTTCCCTACGGCCGCGAGGCTATCGACGCGCTGGTGATCAAGGGCAGTTTCCCGGCCCTGATGCTGGCTCCGATCAATTTCGAGGCTGTATACGTTCAAGCCAAGCGCACTCAAGCCGAAAAAGCCGCCTCCGCTGGCGCGCCACTGAATTGATCTCTTATGGAATGGGGTTTGCGCCAGCTGCGGCGGGCTAAAGCCGGTAATCCCTACCTAGGCTTGGCGACAAAGCCTAACTGTCGCCAGGCTTCATAGACCACCACAGCCACTGCATTTGACAGGTTCAGGCTGCGGTTGTGCACTTGCATAGGCAGGGTCACGATGGCGCTAACAGCCGGGGCCTCGCGCACTTCATCGGGCAATCCGCGCGATTCTGGTCCGAAGAGCAGATAATCTCCCGCCATATAAGCCACTTCCGTGTACCGGGTACTGCCCTTGGTGCTCAGGGCAAACAGTCGCTCTGGTTGGCGTTCCTGCAGGAAAACCTCCCAACTTTCATGCACTTGTAGCGTTGCGTACTCGTGATAATCCAGCCCTGCCCGGCGTAATTGTTTGTCATCCAGATTGAAACCCAAGGGCTGGATCAGGTGGAGCTCGCAGCCAGCATTGCTGGCTAAGCGGATGATGTTCCCGGTATTGGGTGGTATTTCGGGTTGAAACAGCACTATATTAAACATAAAAATACTTTGTAAAATAACAAGATACAGCTTGAATTTATTTTAGTTTCGAGATAAAACATGTATCCGGGTCACCAAAAGGTGATAAAGGGCGCATTCGGGCCACACTGCAGCCACAAGGGGAGGTTCTCCCATGTATATGCGGGATTCGCCCCCCTAGAATTCGCAGCCTGACCCATTTGTCGCTGAATTCAGCACATAGCCGGAGTATTGAGACCTTGTTTGGCTTGTTCAACAAGAAAAAAGGGAAGCCCGGCCTGCTCGGGGTCTCCCTGATTGACAAGGAACTGGCCCTGGCTCACATCGTCACCGAGGTCGGCCAACCAGTTATGCACCTGTGTGAACACCAGCCTGTGGCATCGCTTCAGGACGCAGCGAAGCTGTTGACCGAAAAGGTTCAGTCACTGGGCCTAGAACAAGTTCGCTGCAATTTCGTCCTCGCCCCCGATGACTATAGCCTTCTTCTGGTCGAAGCGCCCGCCGTAGAAAAGGCCGAACTCGCATCTGCCGCCAAATGGAAGATCAAGGACATGATCGACAAGCCGCTGGATCAGCTTGCCGTCACGGTGTTTCCGGTACCGGCCGATGCCTATCGCAACCAGCGCGACATGCTCTACGTGGTAGCCGCCGACCGCAAATGCGCTTTTTGCAATCAAAAAGTGGCTGAGATGCCTCAGCTTTCACTGTCTTCCTCTTCTTCGTGACCGTTCGATTCCATTCCCAATTCCTTGATCTTGCGGGTCAGCGTATTGCGGCCCCACCCGAGCAGTTCAGAGGCATCGCGTTTGCGGCCGCCGCTATGCTTGAGGGCAACTTCGATCATGCATTTTTCGAAGATCGGGGTAGCTTGTTGCAGGATGCCGGTGTGGCCGAGGCTCAGTTCCTGGTCTGCCCAGTGCTTGAGGTTCTGGACCCAGTTGCCTGCTATGGGGTTTTCACCGCCCGGTTTGAGAAACTCTTCGGGCAGGTCGTTGATAAAGATTTCACGACCTGAGGCCATTACCGTAATCCAGCTGCAGAAGTTTTCCAGCTGACGGACGTTGCCTGGCCAGGGCAAGTTGGTGAGGAACTTGCTGGTTTCGGGACGCAGGATCTTCTTCTCCACCCCCATCTGTTGCGCAGCTTTGCGCAGGAAATGTTCGCACAAGGCCGGGATGTCTTCGCGACGGTCGGTCAGGCGCGGCAGGTGGATCGGAATTACATTGAGGCGATGGAACAAATCCTCGCGGAACAAATGCTCCTTCACACGTGCTTCAAGGTTCTGGTGGGTAGCGGCAATGATCCGCACATCGGACTTGATGGGGCTGAGGCCGCCCACCCGATAGAACTCGCCGTCAGACAACACGCGCAACAGGCGCGTTTGGGTTTCCATTGGCATATCGCCGATTTCATCAAGAAACAGCGTGCCGCCGTGAGCCTGCTCGAAGCGGCCAACTCGTGTGTGTGTAGCGCCGGTGAAAGCCCCTTTTTCATGACCAAAGAGTTCGGACTCGATAAGATCCTTCGGAATCGCGGCAACGTTCAGCGGCACATAGGGCTTGTCAGCGCGCGGGCTGTGTCTATGCAGCGCCTGCGCGACCAGTTCTTTACCGGTACCGGATTCACCTTTGATCAGTACCGTAATGTTGGAGTGCGCGAGACGACCAATTGCGCGGAACACTTCCTGCATTGACGGGGCTTCGCCAATGATTTCCTTGGGTTCCGCCGGCGGCAACGTTTGTACTTCGCCTTTGGCTTCTTTGCCGTGCTTGACAGCGCGCGCAGCTACAGCCACGGCTTCATTGACATCGAAGGGTTTGGGCAGGTATTCGAAGGCGCCGCGCTTGTAGGATTTCACTGCGCTGCTCAGGTCCGAATGCGCAGTCATGATGATTACCGGTAACTTTGGGTAGGCTTCCTGTACTTCCACTAGCACTTCAAGGCCGTCGGAGCCGGGCATGCGGATGTCGCTAATAATGGCGTCTGGCTGCGTGATTTTCAGCCGCGCCAGCATGGCATCGCCGCTGTCGAAGCTTTCGCTGATGAATCCGGCTTTTTCGAAGGATTTCTCCAGTACCCAGCGGATCGAGCGATCGTCGTCCACTATCCAGATCAGGTCCTTGGTCATGAGTCATTACCTTCTATAGGAGGATCAGAATTCAGGGGTATGGATAGAATGAAGCGGGTCAGGCCTTCCCGACTTTCGCATTCAATGAGGCCGTTATGGTTCTTCAGTATGTTCTGTGCAATTGAGAGGCCAAGTCCGGTGCCTTCCGCCCTGCCGCTGATCAGCGGGTAGAAAATGTTGTCAATTATCTCGGGCGCGACCCCTGGGCCGTTGTCGATGATCTCTACACGGGCTACGATTTTGTAGGTTACATGTCCAATCGTGGCATGGCTGACAGCACGGGTGCGCAGGGTAATTTCCGGCTTGCGGCCGTTTTTAAATTTGTTCTCGGTCAGCGCCTGCATCGCATTGCGGACGATGTTCAGTACGGCTTGAATCAGCTGTTCGAGATCGCCGGTGATTTCCGGAAGGCTCGGATCGTAGTCGCGAATGATCCTGATGGCGCCCTGCGTTTCTGCTTCCACCAGGTTGCGCACACGCTCCAATACTTCATGCACGTTGAGTTTGCGAATGTCTGGCTTCTTGTAATGGCCGGTCAAGCGATCCACGAGATTCACTAGACGGTCGGCTTCTTCAATGATGACGTTGGTGTAGTCCTGCAATTGCGAATTGGGCAGCTCGCTGGCAAGCAACTGCGCAGCACCACGGATGCCGCCCAGCGGATTCTTGATTTCATGGCTGAGCCCACGAATCATTTCAATGGTGGTTTCGTGCCGGGAAATGATCGATTCCTTGCGGGTAATGGACCAAGTGCGGTTCAGCTCTTGCAGCTCCACCAGATAAAACATCTCGCTCAGGTGACTTACCGACGAAATCGAGAAGTCGACCATGACCCGATTGTTGTTGGCCAGGATCAACTCCACCTTGCGGGTGACGATCGTGGTGCCGTTCTTCTTCACTGCCGCCAATCCCTGCAGGAGTTCTTCCGGGTTGCGCAACAACTCGGTGATCCGGGCCGTGCGTGAATGGCGCTGGCTGGTCTCCAGCAGCGCTTCTGCAGACGGGTTCATGTGGTAGAAGCAATAGTGGTGGTCCAGCACCACCACGGCGGTGATCAGGTTATCGAGCAGGCTGGTATTGAAGCTTTCGGTGTTCACTGGCGCGAAGAACCTGGCTTTTTCGAGAGCAGTATCCATCCCTGCGTATCCAACAAATCGGGTAAATTGTGCGATGCAATTACTGCACCACAACTGACCCTTTCGGAACGGCTTGATAATACATGGAGAATTGACGACCAGCTTATCAGGGCCCTACCTGCAATGCACCAAATTAGTGCGCATTATGGCGAGAGGCGACTTTCGCTGCACAAAAAAAGCCCGCCGGATGGCGGGCTTTGGGGTTTGGCAGGAGACATGCCCTTGGGGGGCTGTCTCCATTCAAGCTTAGCAGCTGTAGTAAAGTTCGAACTCCATCGGGTGCGTGGTCATGTTGATCAGCGTTTGGTCCTGCTTCTTCAGGTCGATGTAGGCATCGAGCATGTCGTTGCTGAACACGCCACCGGCGGTCAAGAAGGCACGGTCTTTGTCCAGATGGCGCAGCGCGTCCAACAGATCGTCGGCCACCTGCGGTATCTTCGCTTCTTCTTCCGGCTCCAGATCATACAGATCCTTGGAGGCTGGCTCGCCCGGATGGATCTTGTTCTTGATGCCATCGATACCAGCCATCAGCATGCCAGCGAAGAACAGGTAAGGGTTCGCAGTGGAATCGCCGAAGCGAACTTCAATACGGATGCCTTTGGGGTTGCCGCCCATGATGTACGGGATACGGATCGACGCGGAACGGTTGCGAGCGGAGTACGCCATCATCGTAGGGGCTTCGTAACCTTTCACCAGACGCTTGTAGGAGTTGGTGGAGCAGTTGCCGAGTCCGTTCAGGGCCTTGGAGTGCTTGATGATGCCGCCGATGTAAAACAGGGCATCGTCTGACAGACCGGCATAACCGTTGCCGGCAAACATGTTCTTGCCGTTTTTGAAAATGGACTGGTGCACATGCATGCCGTTGCCGTTGTCGCCAACGATTGGCTTGGGCATGAAAGTAGCCGTTTTGCCGAAAGCGGCAGCAACGTTATGTACAACGTATTTCAGCGTCTGCACTTCGTCTGCCTTTTTTACAAGCGAATTGAACGCTACGCCGATTTCGCACTGGCCGGCGGTGCACACTTCGTGATGATGGATTTCAACATGCAGACCCATGTCCTGCATCGTGCTGCACATTGCGGTGCGGATGTCGTGCAGTGAATCAACCGGCGGAACTGGGAAGTAGCCACCCTTGACGCGCGGGGTATGGCCTTTGTTGCCGTCGTCCTTGTCCTTATCGGTGGACCAAGCTGCTTCCTGCGAAATGATCTGGCTCATGCAGTAGCCCATCGTGGTCCGGTATTTCACATCGTCGAAGATGTGGAATTCGGGTTCGGGCCCCATGTAGGCCGTGTCGCCGATACCGGTTGATTTCAGGTATTCCTCGGCGCGACGTGCGATGCTGCGCGGGTCGCGGTCGTAACCGGCCATCGTGGATGGTTCCAGGATGTCGCAGGTGATGTTGATCTGGGATTCTTCAGCGAAGGGATCGAGTACGGCGGTGCTGTCGTCAGGCAGCAGCACCATGTCGGATTCGTTGATGCCTTTCCAGCCGGCGATTGAGGACCCATCGAACATCTGGCCTTCAAAGAATTTCGGGTTTACGGCGCTGGCCGGGAAGGTGACGTGTTGCTGTTTGCCTTTGGTGTCAGTAAAACGGAGGTCAACCCACTTTACATCGTTATCTGCGATCAGTTTAAGGGACTTCTCAGACATATTGCCTCCGTAGAGCTTACGTCCAGGTTGTCCTGGATGTCTGTGTCATTGGGATTGTTTGTTACGCCGCAGTATTGCGGCTTGTCACCAGCAATACAGGGGGAGCAAAATATATGCCATTGCCCTGGAACTTGATAGGCCTGAATTTTCAGGTTTTTTTTGGGGAAAGCCCCCAAACAAGGGCCAAGTTGGTGCGCCAAATTCAATTATGACCCAAAGTAGTGCGCGCCGCGCGCCAAAAAGCGCCGCGAGCCAAAAAAGAAGGCCTGATGAAGTATCTGATCAAGTATTCCCCCGAAATCGCCATGAAGAGCCGGATTGTCCGTACCCGGTTCTGCCGCCAGTTGCGCAAGAACCTCGCCCGCCTGTTACGGCTGCATCACGGCCTGATTGATTTGGCTACCAACCCGCAAGCGTCTGGCGTGATCTCGGTGGAAGCGCACTGGGACTATCTGGAAATCAGCCTGCCACCGGAGCATGACACTTTGCGGCCGCGCATTGAGGAAACCTTGCGTTGTACGCCCGGCATATGGAGTTTCAGTCAAGTACAGGTGCATGCGCTGCCGGACTTTCCTGCCATGCTGGCGCTGGTGAAGGCGCAGCATGCTGCGCAGCTCGTCGGCAAGACCTTTGCGGTGCGCTGCCGTCGGACGGGTCATCATCTGTTCCGCTCGATGGATGTGGAACGCTTTCTCGGCGCCGGACTTTTGCAGGTGCAGGATAAGGGCCCGGCTGGTGTGAATCTTGATGCGCCTGAAGTCACCGTGGCTTTGGAAATTCGTGATCAGGAGTTGTTCCTGGTTGAAAGGAGCATGGATGGCATCGGCGGTTTTCCGATCGGCACTACAGACAGTGTGATCTCACTCATCTCCGGCGGCTTCGATTCGGCCGTTGCAACGTTTCTGTCGATGAAGCGCGGATTGCGCACCCATTTCCTGTTTTTTAATCTCGGCGGGCGCGAACATGAAATCGCCGTGAAAGAGGTTGCGCTGTATTTGTGGATGAAATTCGGCGCCTCGCATACCGTGCAATTCATCACGGTACCTTTCGAAGCAGTGGTCGCTGAAATCCTGGATAAGGTGGATAGCCCGCAGATGGGCGTCGTGCTCAAGCGCATGATGCTGCGAGTTGCTGAACGTGTGGCCAATCATCTGGAGGTGG
Organism: Klebsiella pneumoniae; assembly: GCA_945902215.1. GTDB lineage: Bacteria > Pseudomonadota > Gammaproteobacteria > Pseudomonadales > Pseudohongiellaceae > CAILUG01. The sequence goes on from CAMDML010000003.1 coordinate 19,537, forward strand.
TAGCGCTCGTCACAGGCGAGAGTGTGGCGCAGGTGTCGAGTCAGATCTTGGCCAATTTGGCAGTAATAGATGATGCATCCAACATGCTGGTGCTGCGGCCGTTGGCGATGACCGATAAACAGGACATCGTTGATCTCGCGCGCCAGATCGGCACTGAAGAATTTTCAGCAGTCATCCCGGAATATTGTGGTGTTATCTCTGTGAGGCCGACCACGCGCGCAAGGCGTCACCGCATTGAATACCAGGAACAGAACTTCGATTTTGGGGTCCTGGACAAAGCATTTGAAGAGCGGGTCGCGCTCGACATTCGCGAGATGCGGCTGGAAGAGTTGCAGCAAATACCTGCCGTGGAAGAAATACAGACACCGGAACCTTCGGCGATGATCATTGATATCCGGCATCCCGACGAGGAAGCGCTGGCACCGTTGACGCTAACCAACAATACCGTGTTACGCCTGCCTTTTTATCGTCTTAACAAAGCCTTTTCCACTTTGCAGCCAGGGCAGCATTACCTGCTTTATTGCGCCAAGGGAGTCATGAGCCGTCTGCATGCAACCCACCTGAAGGAATCGGGTTTTGCGAATGTCGGGGTGTACAGACCCTGACGACGGAGCCCTGTCGTCACCCCAGCGCAGGCCTTGGCGAACCCGGTGTTTTTAAGGACCGGGACTCTGGCCCCGGTCTGTGTGTATAATCGCGCCCTTTTTGACCATCCGCACCTCCCATCTCCCCCCACAGGTTATTTCAGTGATAGAGAAGATTCGCAACATTGCCATCATCGCGCACGTCGACCATGGCAAGACCACACTCGTCGACAAACTGCTGCAACAGTCAGGCACTCTCGCTGCAAATCGCGGAAAGGAAGTGGAGCGCGTGATGGACTCCAATGACCAGGAGAAGGAGCGTGGCATCACGATTCTGGCGAAGAACACTGCCGTGCGCTGGAACGGCTTCCGCATCAACATCGTCGATACGCCCGGCCATGCTGACTTCGGTGGTGAAGTGGAGCGCGTGTTGTCGATGGTGGATTCTGTTCTGCTACTGGTTGACGCCGTTGACGGGCCGATGCCGCAAACAAGATTCGTGACCTCGAAAGCATTCGCACGCGGACTGAAGCCAATTGTTGTTATCAACAAGGTGGATCGTGAAGGCGCGCGTCCGGACTGGGTGCTCAACGAAGTGTTCGATCTCTTCGACCGGCTCGGCGCTACTGAAGAACAACTCGATTTTCCGGTGATCTACGCGTCCGCGCTGTTTGGCAAAGCAGGTCACGATCCGCTCAACCTCGAACCCAACATGGATCCCTTGTTTCAGCTTGTTGTGGACAAAGTACAACCCCCGGAAGTGGATGACCAGGGTCCGTTGCAGATGCAGATCAGCGCGCTGGACTATTCGTCCTACCTCGGCGTTATCGGCGTGGGCAGGATTACGCGCGGCAAAGTCAAAGTGAACATGCCGGTAGTGGTGCTGGATATTGAAGGCAAGAGCCGCAAAGCGAAGGTCGGTCTGGTCAAAACCTACATGGGCCTTGAGCGCATCGATGCAGCGGAAGCCAGTGCTGGCGACATCATCTGTATCACAGGTATTGATGATCTGCATATTTCCGACACCATCTGCGATCCGGAAAATCCGGAAATCCTGCCGCCATTGACTGTGGACGAGCCGACTGTGGTGATGACGTTTCAGGTCAATGATTCACCCTTCGCCGGATTGGAAGGCAAATACGTGACCAGCCGCAACATCAAGGAAAGACTCGAGCGCGAATTGATCCACAACGTTGCACTGCGCGTGGAGCCGGGCGAAACGGCAGACAAATTTGTGGTATCGGGTCGCGGCGAATTGCATTTGTCAGTGCTGATTGAAAGCATGCGCCGCGAAGGTTTCGAACTTGCCGTTTCCAGACCCCAGGTGATTCTCAAACAAGTCGATGGCCATACGCACGAACCTTTCGAAACACTGGTCATCGACATCGACGAACAGCATCAAGGTAGCGTGATTGAAGAGCTCGGTAAGCGTAAGGCCGAAATGCAGGAAATGAGCACGGATGGCAAGGGCCGCACCCGCCTGAACTTCAACATCCCGACGCGCGGCTTGATCGGCTTTCGCACCCAATTCATGAGCATGACCTCCGGTACCGGTATTCTCACGCACATATTCGACCGCTTCGGGCTGATGAAGCCTGGTGATATCGGTAGCCGCAGCAATGGCGTGATGATCTCGATGACCAAGGGCAAGACCCTGGCGTACTCAATGAACACGATCCAGGAACGCGGTCGCTTCTTCATCGAAACCGGCACGGAAGTCTACGAAGGCATGATCGTCGGCCTGCACAGCCGTGAAAACGACATCGTGGTGAATCCCACCAAAGGTAAGCAGCTGACCAACATGCGCGCCGCCGGCAATGATGAAAACATTTTCCTGACTCCACCCATCCGCCACAGTTTGGAGCAGGCCATGGAGTTTATCGACAGTGATGAACTGGTGGAAATAACGCCCAACAGTATCCGCCTGCGCAAACGCTTCCTGACCGAAGCCGAACGCAAGCGTGCCGATCGCGGCCCACGCCAGTAAGGATAGATGCGCCGGAGTTACCGATGCTTGCCCTCATCCAGCGCGTTACAAAAGCCAGAGTTGAAGTGGCCGGAGAAACGGTTGGGGCGATAGAGCAGGGCTTACTGGTGTTGCTCGGCGTTGAGCGTGAAGACAGTACTGCCGAGGCCGAGCGGTTGCTGAAGAAAGTGTTGGCCTATCGCGTGTTCGCCGATGGCGAAGGCAAGATGAATCTTTCTGTGCAGGATGTGCAGGGCGGCTTGCTGGTGGTGTCGCAGTTCACGCTGGTTGCCGATACAGGGAAGGGATTGCGGCCCAGTTTCTCTGGTGCGAAGGCGCCATCTGAAGCAGAACAACTCTACGACTGGTTTTTAAGCAAAGCGCGCAAGGCGCATTCGATGGTGGCGGCCGGGCGTTTTGCTGCCGACATGCAGGTCAGTCTGGTGAACGATGGGCCGGTGACCTTTCTACTCAAAAGCTAGGCAACGCCCCTTTATTCTTTTGCTTCACTCTCTGCTGTGACTTTATAAACCATGCGGCTGGCAATGATGCCGGCCTCATATAGCAGGCACATTGGAATCGCCATCAGGACCATGGAGTAAGGATCCGCTGGGGTGACCACCATTGCCACCGTAAAGCAGCCGATGATCGCATAGGGTCTTTTCTCGACAAGTCCATCCGGTGTAACCACGCCAGAAACCACCAATAGCACGGTGGCTACCGGTATTTCGAACACCAGTCCGAACGCCAGAAACAATCCCATAACGAAATCCAGATACGAAGTGATATCGGTCTGAACCGTGACATTTTCCGGCGCGATATTGGTGAAAAACTCGAACATGAAGCCCAGGATCAGGAAATAGGAAAACGCAACACCCGTATAGAACAGGACCACGCTGGAAATGATGATCGGCAGGGTGATGCGGATTTCGTTCTTGTAGAGTCCGGGTGAGATGAAAGCCCAAGCCTGATGCAGCAGATAGGGGATGCAGATAAACACAGCGACCATGAAGGTCAGCTTGAACGGGGCAAGGAAGGGATCGAGCACACGCGTTGCGATCATATGCTCGCCGACTGCCGGATCGAGCACGGAGGTCAGTGGTTCGGCAACGAAGGTATAAATGTCATTGGCCCAGTACACCAACGCCAGAAACACCACGATGACAGCAATAAAGGCGCGCACGATGCGGTCCCGTAATTCAACCAGATGCGAGATGAGCGGCTGCTCTTTGATATCCTGCTCCTTCTCGTCCACTGGGGGTTTCTCTTTGGCGGTCATGCTTTGGCGTCGGTTTCTGGTGCGGTTGCAGCTGGCACAATAGCTGGCTGCGTTTCTGTGGCAGGTGCTGCAGTGACGGCGACAGAGTCGCTGAGTAGTGTTGGCTGCACGGTCGGTGACGGTGCGCTTGTAGCAGCAGCAGTAGTAGTTGTAGTAGCGGCAGCAGGAGCCGGATTGCTGGTGAAGGCGGCCGCTTGTGCTTCAAGTTCAACATTCTTGCGAAACTCGTCAGTTTGTTTCTTGACGGTATTCACCGCTTCGTTGACCTGCGCCTTGGTCTGCTTGAACTTGTCCATGATTGCTTCGTTGCGCAGCTGGCGGCGGATTTCGTCGGCACCAATCTCCTTTTCAATATCCATTTTGATGGTGTTGAAGCTGCGCTTGAGCCGGCCGACCCACAGGCTCGTCGTGCGTATGGCTCCTGGCAGCTTTTCCGGCCCGAGCACCAGCAGGGCAACGACGCCGAGCAGAATCAGTTCAAAAAAACCAATATTATCCATCTATGGCTCTTAGCGCTTCTCATCCACGTTTTCGGATGTAACTTTATTGACGCTGTTGTCGCTGCCAGGAAGTTGCTGTTGGGTTTCGTCCTTCTTCTTGTCATCTTCCATCGCATCCTTGAAGCCTTTGATGGCACTACCCATATCTGAACCCAGATTTTTCAGCTTCTTGGTGCCGAACACAAGCACGATGACCACCAACAGGATGAGGAGATGTGAAAGACTGAATGCGCCCATAATGAGCTCCTGAAAATTAATGGCGTGAATGGACTGTAGTTGGAGCGCTATTCTATCAGCGCCGTGCCGCTTTTTCTTCCAGCCCGGACACGCCAAAGCGGCGTTCGAGCTCTTTCAGTACTTCCGCAGGTGTGCAGTCCAGTTGCGCCAGCATGATCAGCGTGTGGAACCAGAGGTCGGCTGTCTCGCCAATGAGCTTGTCCTTACCCGCGCCTTGTTCCACGTCGCGCGCGGCAAGGATTGTTTCAATGGTTTCTTCGCCCACTTTTTCCAGAATTTTGTTCAGGCCGGCGTGTTGCAGCTTCGCCACGTAGGAAGAGTCCGGGCTTGCATGCCTGCGCTCTGCGATGATGGCGGCGAGTTTGTTCAGCGTGTCGCTCATACGATCTTCAACTCCTGCCAAGTGCCTTCTGGCGTCAGGCGCCGGTAATAACAACTGGCGCGCCCGGTGTGGCAAGCGATCCCACCCAACTGTTCAACAATGTAGATCACGCTGTCGCCATCGCAATCGAGCAGAATGCCATGGAGGGCCTGCACATGTCCGGATTCCTCGCCCTTGCGCCATATGCGCTGTTTCGACCGTGACCAGTAGATGGCGCGATTTTCCGCCACCGTCAGGCGCAGAGCTTCGCTATTGGCGAAAGCCTGCATCAGAATTGCGCCGGTTTGCCAGTCCTGCGCAATGACTGGCACGAGGCCGTTGTTGGCGTCAAAGCAGATGGCATCGAGCCAGGAAGGGGATTGCATGGGTGTTGCCGAGATCGGTAGCGCTGAGGAGCCTTCAGCGGTTTTAAATGAGGAGTATTCAGCGAGGGTCTTCAACCCGTTCGGATTTCACGTCTATCGTGTCGCCTTCACCAGTTTCCTCGGGCTTCTTGCCGTCATCCATGGCGCTCTTGAAACCTTTGATAGCGCCGCCCAGATCAGAGCCCAGAGTCTTCAGCTTTTTGGTGCCAAAGATCAGCATGATGATGGCCAATAAAATGAGCAGTTTCCAGATGCTAAAAGCCCCAGCGCCCATAGTTAACTCCCGGAAATTCCTAATATTTTTCCTAAGCCCGTATTCGCAACTGAACGAAGTGTGCCACAGAAGGATGAATAAATTGTGGCAGCTAGCATACCTTATTTTGTCAGCAGGGCGTACAAAGCCCCCAAAACCGCAAGCAAGAGCAGAACAACCAGAGAATAGGCCCGGCGATTCGTAACAGTCAGGGATTGTTCCAGTTGGCGGACCCGCTGGGCCATATCTCGTAACTGCTGTTGTCCTGCTCCCTGCTCTTCCAGCGCCTTGAAGAGCATCTCGGGGAGCTCCGGGGCCTGCTCCAGCCACTCGGGCAGTTTTTCCTTCATCTTGCGCAGATTGGCCAGCGGCGATAGCCGTTCGCGCTGCCATTTTTCCAGAAACGGCATTGCCGTTTGCCAGAGGTCGAGTTCGGGGTAAAGCTGCTTGCCCAGGCCTTCGATGTTCAGCAGCGTCTTCTGCAGCAATACGAGCGAGGGCTGCACTTCCATGTTGAAGCGGCCGGCGGTGCGGAAAAGTTGTAACAAGAGTTGGCCGAAAGATATGTCGCTGAGCGGTTTCTGGAAGATTGGTTCACAGACGGTACGCATTGTGGCTTCAAACGCGGGGATCGGCGTGTCGGATGGCACCCAGCCGCATTCGACATGCAACTCCGCAACACGCCGATAGTCTTGCTTGAAGATTGCCAGCAGGTTGCGTGCAAGGTACTGCTGGTCGTCGCGGCTCAGGCTGCCGATTATCGCGCAGTCGAGTGCAATGTATTGCGGGTTGTCTTTGTGTTCGCGCGACACATACACGTTGCCCGGATGCATGTCGGCATGGAAGAAGCTGTGGTTGAACACCTGCGTGAAGAAAATCTCCACGCCGGTTTCCGCCAGGCGTTTAATGTTGATGCCGGCGGAGCGCAACTCGTCTATGTGGCTGACCGGGATGCCGTAGATGCGCTCCATGACCAGCACATTCTGGCGGCAGTAGTCCCAGTACACTTTCGGCACATATAAAAGCGGTGAATCCTTGAAGTTGCGGCCGAGCTGCGCGGTATTGGCCGCTTCGCTTAGCAGGTTCAACTCGTCGAAGATAACATGCTCGTAGTCGCGCACGACTTCACGCAAGCGGAGGCGCTTGCCGCCTGCAACGCGGGCATCAACCAATGCGGCAATACTGTGCAGCAGAGCTATGTCGTCGGTGATGATCTTGTCTATGCCAGGTCGGATCACCTTGATGACGACTTCTTCGCCGCTCAACAAGCGCGCAGTGTGGACCTGCGCCACCGATGCTGAAGCAAGCGGTACAATATCAAAGCGGGTGAATTTTTCTGTCAGCGGATAGCCAAGCGCGGACTCGATCAACCGTTTGGCTTCGGCGCCGTCAAAAGGTGCGACCTTGTCCTGCAGCAGTGCCAACTCATCGGCAAGTGGGGTGGGTACCAGGTCGCGCCGGGTGGAAAGCAACTGGCCGAACTTGATAAAGATCGGGCCCAACTCTTCGAGTGCAAGCCGCAGACGCACAGCCTGACTCAGTTGCGCGAGTTCGGAGCGCGTAACAACCTGCAGCCCAAGGAGTAGCACCAACGTGCGCGTGCCTGGTACCGCCGCAAGGAGCTCGCCTAGACGATAGCGCACTGCGGTGCGGTAAATCTTGAGTAATCTCAGATACTTCTGCATGCTAAACAGTGTCGGCGATGGGGCGGCCACAATAGCCTAAAAGGCGTACGAGGGCAAAAATACAAGAATCTCCACTCCAACAATATCCCCTACAAAATTCTCAACAATAAAACGGAGCAACCCATGATTTCGCTCAAGCAAGCATCCAAACCTCTGGCCAGCGCGTTACTTGTTTTCGCCTCGGTACACGTTGATGCCCAGATCCTCAGCGAAGAAGGTGCGGTTGAGCTGGACCGATATCTGGCGGAGACCATCGGCACCACGCGCATTCCCGGGTTGGTGGCGCTGGTCGTCAACAAGGACGGCATCCTTTACGAAAATAGTTTTGGCCTGATGGAAAGCGCCAACAACAAACCGATGAGCACTGATGCGATCTTCAACATGGCTTCGATGACAAAGCCCATCACGTCTACGCTGATCATGATGTTGATAGAGGAAGGCAAGGTGGAACTGGACGCCCCCGTCAGTACCTATCTGCCCGCACTGACCAACCAGCAGGTATTCACAGCGTTCAATCAGGACAATGGCATTTTCACTGCCGAGCCGGTCAAGAACGGAATGACTGTGCGGCAGTTGCTCACCCACACCTCCGGGATCGGCTACACCTTCACCAGCGACATCCTCAATAAACTGATGACCGGAGTACCGGGCGCGCGCGCAACCTCGTATCCACTATTGTTCGAGCCCGGCACGCTGTGGCATTACGGCGAAAGCACAAGGGTGCTGGGCGAAATCGTTGCCGCTGTCACGGGCCAGGAACTGTATACCTACATGAAGGAGCGGCTGCTCGATCCGCTCGGGATGCAAGACACCAGCTACGATATTGCTGCTGAAAAGAACAGTCGTGTTGTCACTGTGCATCACAGCGACGGCACGCAGTTGATCGAGACTCCGAAAACGGCTGGGGCAATCAGCTCGCCGCACAACGGTGACGGTGGTTTGTCCGGTACTGCAAATGATTATTCGAAGTTCATCCGTCTGATCCTGAACAATGGCAACGTCAATGGCAAGCAGTTGCTGAAACCTGAGACGGTGGCGCTGATGAGCCAGTCCGGCACCGGAGATGTGCGAGTTCAGACGATGCATAGCACCAACACCTTGGTCAGCGAGGATTTTCCGCTAGGTGCCGGTATTGATACATATGCGCTTGGTTTCCAGCGCACTGAAGCACAGATGCCCGGCCTGCGCTCGGTTGGAAGCCTGGCTTGGGCCGGAATCTTCAACACCGAATTCTGGATCGATCCGGAGAAGGAGATCGGCGCGGTACTGATGATGCAGTACATGCCGTTCTATGATGCCGATGCCATTGCTGTGTTACAGGGTTTTGAGCAGAGGGTCTACAGCAACCTTGAAGAATAAGCGGGAGATCAGTTGCAACTGAACTGCATCATGGTGTTGAAAGATATTGCTGCAGCCGAGCCTGCAGACGGTCGGCCCGCAACTGCAGTTCGGAGATTTCATGGTAAAAAGTTTCTAGTTCGGTGGCAGTTGGCAACACGCCTGATTCTTCATGCAGATAATCACTGACATCCTCCTGCAAGCGGCTGCCCGTCTTCCGTATATATGCGCCTGCCTCGCGCAGTCCGCTGGCAAGCGTTTGCGTCGGAATATCACCGATTATTTTGCCCAGTTGATATTCCCAGTCGATATCGAGATCAAGCAGCAGCGCCTGCAACTCCTGAACGAATGCCGTATCGCCGCGCAATTCGACGTTCTTGTTGCGCAGATTGTCAATGTGCTCGCGCCGCAACAGCAAGCCCAGCAGCGCGGAAGCAGTACCGTGCAGGCTCGCAGTGGATTCGCCATCATGAGGCGGGGCGAAATGCAGGCCTGTGCTACGAACACTGATATACAGCGTTATCTGCGGTTGCGAGGCATACAAAGCCAGCGTGCGACCATCCAGCTTCAGCAGGCGCGCCTGGCTTGTGAGGTCGAGAGCCAGGACGCCGTTGATCGAGCGTTCCAGCGGGAGTAACAGTGCGGTTTGCAGCAGAGCAAAGGACATCTAGGCAACCTTGTAGCCGATGTGAATCGCGCAGATGCCGCCCATGACATCGTGATACTGGCAGCGTGCGAAACCGGCATCGAGCACCATTTGCTTGAGTGTTTCCTGGTCGGGATGCATGCGAATCGATTCAACGAGATATTGGTAGCTGGCACTGTCACCCATCACAAGCTTGCCGGCCAGTGGCCAGAGTTTCGAGTAGATGTCGTAGGCCTTCCCCACCAGCGGGGAGCGCGGTTTGGAGAATTCCAGCACCAGTACGCGGCCACCGGGCTTGCAGGCACGGTACATTGAGCGCAGAGCCGCGTCCTTGGTGGTGACGTTGCGCAGTCCGTAGGCAATCACAATGCAGTCGAAGCTGTTGTCCGCGAAGGGCAGGCATTCGGCATTGGCCAGCGTGTAGCTAATGTTGCCAGGCTGTCCGGCATCGATGATCCGGTCGCGTCCCACGGCAACCATGGATTCGTTGATGTCGGCGAGAACGATCTGGCCAGCGCTGCCCACAAGCGGGGCAAACAACAAGCTGAAATCGCCGGTGCCGCCGGCAAGATCAAGCACTTGCTGTCCAAGACGCACTGCGCTCAGTTCCACCGTATAGCGTTTGATCAGCCGATGGGTTCCCAGCGACACAACGTCATTCATCAGGTCGTATTTCGGCGCGACTGAATGGAAGACCTTACCAACCAGCGTGGATTTTTCCGCCACCGGGACTTCCTGATAGCCGAAATGCGTGGTCTTGTCGGAGTTGGGAGTATCGTTCATGGGCGAAGCGTTGAATGGATTCCGGTCATTGTAGCGGCTAGTGTGGTTTGAGCGGCACGATATTGACGACTTGCACGCCTTGCTCGAGTGGTTCGCGACGAGCGCCCGCGACCTTCATGCGGCCGAGATATTGATCCCAAAACGTTTGCTGACCCAGAGCCAGTTCACGCAGGTATTCCCAGGTGAAGATGCCAGTACTGTGGCCGTCACTGAAGTGCAGCTGCACAGCATAGTGACCCACAGGATCGATGCTGTTGATCTTCACAAAACGTTTTTCGGTTTGCAGTACTTCCTGCCCCTGCCCGTGGCCGCGCACTTCGGCGGAAGGTGAGTGGACGCGCAAGAATTCAGCGGGGAGCGAGAACAGCCCGCCGTCTGCATAGCGCAGTTCCAGCAGTGCAGTTTTTTTGTGCAGGCGGATTTCGGTGGGTTGCATGTTTATCTAAGGCAACTGCAACAGCATGGAATCAATACCGTTCCCGGAAAGAATGTCGCGCGCAGCTTGCGCATTTTGCCTTCCCGCAATCGGACCCACCTGCACCCGGTAGAATGTTCGCCCACCCACGACGCCCTGCGATACAGTGACATTCATGTTCATCAGGATGATGCGGGCACGCAGGCTTTCCGCATCTTCGCGGCTCTGGAAGGAACCGACTTGCCAAAGATAAAGTACGGGCCGTTGTTCTTCTGCTGACGCAAGTTCCGGGGCCGCGGTCGGCGCCTCAGCGGTTGTGCTGGTGGTAGCGGGAGCAGTGTCGCCGGCCACCGCATCAGTGCCGGATTCTGGGGCAACCGGAGGCCCATTCGCGGCGAGTTCGTCATGGGCCAGCTCGGTGTAAAAACCAAAATCGAAGGCCGGCAGGTCCTCGGGGCTGGTTTGCACGTTTTGTGCGTTCTCCGTGACGCCTTCCCCTAGCTTTAACACCCCGAGATAGGAAGCGATGGATATGATGACGCCGGTCATCAGGCCAGAAAAATACCAGCTCCAGTTAGCGTTACCTGACATCGGTGGCTTGCTCGCAGAGCGTTTGCGCTTGTTGCCGTCAGGATTGTTGCGTTGTTTGGCAAAATCTTGTGCCATGAGGCGTGAACTGCATGTGGTCTATTGTGGGTGGCATTATCCGGCAAAACTGGTGAATGCGCGAATTGTTCAACGCATCAATTAGCTGTAGTCGAGCGGGTCCACGTCTATTGACCAGCGTACCTGCCTGCCCAGTGGATGCGTGCTCAGCACATCAGTCAATGTATGGCCCAGCCGCTGCAGTGTGGTGCGATGGCTGGATTGCAGAATCAATTGCGCACGGAACTGTCCGGCCCGCTTGCCCAGCGGACTTTGCATAGGCCCAAAAATTTCCAGATCACGTGTGCTGTGCTCCAGCGCGAGCTTCTGCACCACCTGCAAAAATTCCAGGGGCAGTTCGCGCTTGCTGGCCTCTGCCTTGAACAGCAGGCAGCGTACGAACGGCGGCAGGCGACCACTCTTGCGCTGCTTCAGCAAACTCCGGGCAAATGTGCCATAACCTTCATTGACCAGCTGGAGCAGAACGGGGTGAGTATTGTGCCAAGTCTGGATCAGCACGCGCCCGGCCTTGTCGCTGCGTCCTGCGCGGCCGCTGACCTGAGTCAAAAGTTGCCCCAGCGTTTCCTGGCCGCGGAAGTCCGCACTGAACAAGCCGCTGTCGGCATCAAGCACGGCGACAAGTGTCACCTGCGGGAAATGATGACCTTTCGCCAGCATCTGCGTCCCCACAAGGATGCAAGGGATGCCTGAATTGATCCGCTCCAAGTAGGCGTCCAGACTGCCTTTGGTGCGAGTGGTGTCGCGATCGATGCGAATGACTGGGTAATCCGGGAATTCCGCTTGCAACAGAGTCTCGCTGCGCTCAGTGCCAAGGCCAATGCCAGCCAGATGCGCGCTATTGCAAGTCGGGCAGGCAGAGGGCAGATTCTTGTGAGCGTCGCAGTGATGACAGCGCAAGGCTGCAGGATATTGATGCAAGGTATAGCTGCGTTCACAGCGCGGGCACTCGGCAATCCAGCCGCAGTCGCCGCAGAGCAACAAAGGGGCGAAGCCGCGCCGGTTAAGAAACACCAGGACTTGCTGGTTCTGTTCCAATTGCCCGCGTATGGCCTGCAATAAGGAACCGGAAAATCCTTCGCGCAGTTCCTGCAGTTTAAGATTGAGCAATTGCACCTCAGGCAGGATCGCTCCGCCCGCACGCTCAGTCAGCGGCAACAATTGGTAACGGCCATTGAGCGCGTTTTGCAAACTTTCCAGCGAAGGTGTTGCCGAGCCCAACACGATCGGTACCTTTTGCATACGCGCGCGGTAGATCGCTACATCACGGGCGGAATAGCGAAATCCGTCCTGCTGTTTGTAGGAGCTGTCATGCTCTTCATCAACAATGATCAATCCAAGGCGGGCTAGCGGTGTGAACACGGCGGAGCGTGTGCCGATCACGATGTCGGCGCTGCCGTTGCGCGCAGCCAGCCAGCCATCGCAGCGCTGGCGATCAGTCAGGCCGGAATGGAAGGCAACGATGTTGCACTTGAAGCGTTCAGTGAAGCGCCGGATGGTCTGCGGTGTCAGGCTGATTTCAGGCACCAGCACCAGCACCTGTTGTTTGCGTTTGAAGCACTCAGTGATCAGCTGCAAATAAATTTCGGTTTTGCCACTGCCGGTAATGCCTTCAAGCAGAAAGGGCGTAAAACTGCCCAGGGCTGCGCTGATGCGCCGAAAGGCGGCAGCCTGTTCGGCATTGAACGTAAGCGGACTGGCTGTATCGAGGTTCGCTGCCACTCCTTGCTCATTGATTCGCAGGAATGGCGCAACGAGCTGGCGGTCCACAAGCCCCTTGAGCACAGCAGACGCCGGTTTACCCAGCAGGGTTGATGCTTCCGCAGTGCTGAGCTCACCGTACAGTTTTAGCAGGTTCAGCAGGGCTTCCTGACGCGGCGCGCCGGCAACAGACAACGCTTCCTGTCCAGTGAGTGTCAGGCGCCAGCAGGGTTTGCCGGGAACGTACAGCGGTTTGCCTTCGCGAACTGCTCGCGGCAGGGAGGTCAAGAGCGCCAACCCCGGCGGGTACATATAATAGTCACTGGCCCAGGCATAGAGCTTTAGCGTGTCTTCATCGAGCAGTGCTTCGTCTTCCAGTACAGCATCAACTGCACGCAGTTTGTCAGCGGCTACGTTCGTTTCCGTGCTGGTGCCGGTGACCAGACCTATCTGTATTTGTCTGCCGAAACGCACACGCACACGTGTACCCGGCTGAGGCAGGGGAACGCCTTCGGGGGGCAGATAATCGAATGAGGTGCGCAGGGGCGAGGGAACGGCGATTTTCAGATACAACTTGGGAAAGGCTGATCTGCGCAAAACAGTGAGGTCGGCGTGGCCGGGCGTGTTGAGTGATGGAGCGGAGCGCAATAGTATAGGTATCCCGAAGTGAATGCCATGAGGCCACCTGTTTGTCCACGCCAGCCCAACCCAGAAACATCTTGCCCCAGGAACTGCTGCAGTTGCGTGATCGCATCGACAGTATCGACGAAGACATACTTGCGGCGCTTGCCCGCCGTTTCGAGGTGACTGAGAAGGTGGGGCAGATCAAGGCACTGCATGGCCTCGATTCCGTCGATCCGGTCAGGGAGCAAGAGAAGCTGCAGCGCCTGCGCGCGCTGGCGGAGCAAAAAAAGCTCAGCGGGAACCTGGTGCAGGAGCTATATCAAAGGCTGTTCGATGAAGTGGTGAAGAACCATCGGCTGCAGGCGTTGACCTTGAAAAAGGCGCCGGAATAAGCCCCTCCCGGACTGTTTTAGCCATTGGTTCCCCAGATCTTCCGGCTTGCCAGAGGGCCTTCTTCTGGTAGAATATGCGCTCTTTTTCCCTACCACACAGGGAAATTCTTTGACCCAAAAAGCTTGTGAGCTGGGTCATGGTACCGGCTAAGTAATGAGAAGCAATGACCGGTGGCTATGTCCACGGAAGTTCACAGAGAGGCATTAATGAGAGCTGAAATTCATCCGAAGTACGAAGACATCGCCGTGACCTGCGGTTGTGGCAATGTGTTCAAAACCCGCTCCACGCTGGCCGAGGATCTACGTATCGACGTATGTTCCAAGTGCCACCCCTTCTTCAGCGGCAAACAGAAAATTCTCGATACCGGCGGCCGCGTTGACAAGTTCAACAAGCGTTTCGGTGCCCGCAAAGTCTAAGTTTGTCTCTTTCCGGGCCGTGGTCGTCACTTTTTGTTGACGCCCGGCTTGGCTCAGAACACTTCTTGGCTGCTTGCGCTGGGCACACCCGGGCGGGCGGGATTGGTCAGTGACTGGCAGTCACCGTAGGGAGGAAGCTCCTCCTCACGGAAAATCTCAAAGATCGCACCCTGTTCATTCGGACAGGACCGCAGTCCCGTTTCGCGGTTGATGCGCACAGACACAAGTCCGTCCGGCTGCTGCATCGAGCTTTCCGGCGCACCTTCCAGCGCAACCTTCATGAAATCAATCCAGATTGGCGTCGATACAGTTGCCGCCTGCTCCTGTTGTCCCAGACTCTCGGGCTGGTCGTATCCCACATAGACCGTAGCGACCAGATTGCCGTTGAAGCCTGAAAACCACAGATCATTTGCATCATTTGTGGTGCCGGTTTTGCCGGCTAGATCCTGACGGTTCATGGCACGTGACACCGGCCGGCCACTGCCTTCGGTTATGACTGAGCGCAGGATTGTGTTCATGATGTAGGCCGTGCGTTCGTCGATCACGCGCGGGGCAGGGGCCACCGGTTCGAAGGCAGGCACCTCATTACTAGCCAGCATGGCTTCGACATCCGCCTGACTGCCGCAGTCTCTGCAGACAACGACAGGCTGGGCGCGATAAACCTCGCCATCGTTAAAATTCACAACGCGTTCGATGAGATATGGCTCCACTTTGTAACCTCCATTCGCAAACACTGCGTAGCCGGTTGCGACCTCCAGTGGCAATACCGAGTGCGAACCTATTGCAACGGTGAGGTCATTGCGCGGGATTTCACTTTCCTTGAAGCCAAAGCGGGCAAAATAAGGCAGAACGACATCCTCACCTAGCGCATCGTAGAGGCGCAGGGACACCAGGTTTTTCGATTGGGTCAGCGCGTATTTCAGCCGGATGGGCCCCATGAAGTCGCCTTCGAAATTGGACGGACGATAATCGCTGCGTGCCAGCGGAGCATCATTGATCAATGTCGCTGCGGTATAGCCGTTTTCGAGCGCGGCGGAGTAAAGGAAAGGTTTGAAGTTGGAGCCGGGCTGACGCTTTGCCTGAGCGATCCGGTTGAAGGTACTGGCAGTGAAATCGTAGCCACCAGTCAGGGCCTTGATGGCCCCGCTGTTTGGGTCGATTGCAACCAGACCGCCATTGACGTCGGGCACCTGTCCCAGAACCCATTTGCCTTCGGCATTCAGTGTTACCCGGATCAAGTCCCCGTGCTCAGTGACTTCGGTCGCAGCGCGTGGAGAGGAGCCCCAGGCACTGGAAGTGATGAAGCGTTTGGCCCAGCGAATACCATCCCAATCAAGGGTGACACTCTCGCCGTTCTTGAGTAAGGCGGTGATGGAGCGCTCACTAACTGATTGCACAAACGCAGGTTCTTGGCCGGCTACGGCTGGGGTTGCTCCCAGGATTTCCAGCCAGCCCGCTACAGATCCATCTTCGGTTGGGCGCATGTGATTTTCGCGGCCACGATAGCCATGATTCCGGTCATAATTCTCAAGCCCTGTAATCAAGGCATGGTTGGCGGCACTCTGCATTCGACTGTCGACAGTCGTATACACTTCAAAGCCATCAGTCAGCGCTAGCTCACCATAGAGTTCAACCATTTCTAGCCGGGCCATTTCGGCAACGTAGGGAGCTTCCAAATCTGGTTGGCGCCCATAGCGTCGCGCTGTTTCTGGACTCTCATAGGCGCCGTCATATTCCTCTTGACTGATCATGTCCTGATCCAACATGCGCCTCAGAACGCGCTGACGTTCGGCCAAGGCTCGCTCTGCGGATTCGAGGGGATTGTAGGCATTGGGGCGGGGCATGATGCCGATCAGCGTGGCGATCTCGGCAAGGGTCAGCTGGGCGACATCCTTGTCATAATATTGTCGTGTGGCAGCTTTGATGCCGTACGCAGAAACGCCGAAGAAAGTACGGTTAAGATACAGCTCGAGGATTTCGTCTTTGGACAATTCCCTCTCCATCTTGATCGCCAGCAGGATTTCCTTGATTTTGCGGGAATAGGCGGACTCGCCCTCGAAGAAAAAGTTTTTTGTAACCTGCATGGTGATCGTGCTGCCACCGCCCCAATCGTTCCCCGTTAGTATGCCGGCCACTGAGCGCAGGAGGCCGAAGGAATCGACACCATTGTGATCGTAAAAACGCTTGTCTTCGCTGGATACCAGCGCCTGGATGACTTGGGGCGGAATCTCCTGGTATTTGATCGGATTGCTTCGGCGGCTGCCGAATTCGGCCAGCAACATGCCATCGGAAGTGAAGATCCGCAGCGGATTTTCTAGCCGAATATTGGTATAGGATTCCCGACTAGGCAACTTGGGTGAGGTATAGAGGACAGCGCTGGCAAAGAGCATCACCATCCCCGCCAGTCCGGCGACGGCCCACCAGACGAGGTATCGGGTTAGTAAATGCTGAAGGTTATTCACGAACAAGATGTTTTGCGCAGCGGATTAGCCTGTCATTGTAACCCTTAGGTTCGGCTGGAGCCATTTGGTGCCGTTCAAGGGAGGTGGAAATGCCATTTTGGGAGGGTCTGCTGCCCAGTCGGCACTCATCTGGGCATTGGCTGCCGGGCGCCTATCTAGTGGAATTTTCCCTATCTGACACTACATGCTGTGTTTGCGAAAGAGGGGCCGCTATAAGACTTTGTATTTATTAAAGTAAATTGTAGAGAACATCACATAATTGCTTGAAATTAGTGATTAAATTGATTAGGGTATTGGCCATACACGAGCCTGTGTGTGGTGCCTGAACGGTATGACAGGTGGAAATCCGTGACGATAGTGGTGACGGATTTGAGCGCAAATCTGATCCTGAAATTTTCCATGCAACAGAACGAGCGGAGTCGGGTTTTGTTGGACTTTTTGAAAAAGAAATCAACCGCGCTGCTGGGGATCGATATCAGCTCCAGCTCCATTAAGCTGCTTGAGTTGAGTCGGCAGGGAGACAAGTACAAGGTTGAGAACTACGCGACCCGACCGCTGCCGGAAGGTGCCGTCGTGGAAAAAAACATCGGCAAACTGGAAGCGGTGGGTGAAGAGCTTTTCAAGCTCGCCAGCCTCGTGAAAACAACTTCCAAGCTCGCGGCCGTCGCTGTTTCGGGATCTGCAGTAATCACCAAAACGATCGAGCTCAATGCCAGCCTCTCTGATTCGGAAATGGAAAACCAGATAACGGTGGAAGCCGATCAGTACATCCCCTACCCGCTGGATGAAGTGGCGATTGATTTCGAGCGGCAGCGGCCGTCACGCAAAAACGAAGGTATGGTGGAAGTGCTGCTGGCCGCGTGTAAAAAAGAAAACGTGGATATGCGTGTAGAGGCTCTGCAAATTGGCGGTTTCGAAGCCAAAGTGGTCGACATAGAGGCGTATGCCATGGAGCGCGCCTTCAGATTGTTGTGCGATCAGATGGATCTTGATACCAATGGTCTGGTAGCCATCATGGATATTGGCGCAACGATGACAACCATGTACATCCTGCGCAACGGTGACTCCATCTACATGAGAGAGCAGATTTTCGGCGGCGGCCGTCTGTCGAGCTCCATTCAAAGTCGTTACGGGCTTTCACCTGCCGAAGCCGAGGCGGCTATTGTCAGCGGTGAGCTGCCTGACAGCTACGATGCCGAAGTATTACAGCCCTTTCGTGAGGAAATGATCGAACAGGTCAGCCGCTCCCTGCAGTTTTTCTTTTCTTCCAGTCAGTACAACGATGTGGACATGATTGTGCTCGCTGGTGGTGCTGCTTCCACCAAGGGTCTGGCCGCCACGATGCAGGAGGGGCTGGGCACCCGGACGGTTGTAGCCAACCCTTTCGCAAAAATGTCGATCGGCAACAAGGTCAACAAAAGCCAGCTGAAAAACGATGCGGCTTCATTGCTGATGGCCTGCGGCCTCGCCATGCGGGGGTTCAGCAATGGCTAATATCAATCTTCTACCCTGGCGTGAACGGCAGCGCGATGAGCGCAAGCAACAGTTCTTTGTGTTGCTTGGTGCGGTGGCTGGAGTGGCGGTTGTGTTGTTGTTCCTGGCTGACCGCTATGTGAACAGTATGATCAATGGCCAGACCGCGAGAAATACCTATTTAACCCAACAGATCGCCGTACTGGACGGAGAAATAACCGAAATCCGCAATTTGCAGCAACAAAAGCGCGCGCTGACCGAAAGGATGGCCGTCATCCAGGATCTGCAGGGCAGCAGGCCGATTATCGTACGACTCTTCGACGAGCTGGTGAGAACGCTTCCGGAAGGGGTTTACTACGATACGATCACCAGAACCGGCGATGTCATCGCGGTCAATGGGGTGGCCGATTCGAACAACAGGGTATCCACGTTAATGCGATTTCTGGATGATTCGGAGTGGTTTGCCGATTCGGATCTGCGCCAGATCACGGCAGCGCAGCAGAACTCGGCAACCGCAGATGGCACAGAGCAGGAAGGAAGCAGCGCATTCCAACTGAATGTACGGGTCACCACGGCAGGTCTGGGTCTCGACGAGACTGAGGCGGCGACGCCATGATTTCACCCGCCATCGTCAAAAAGAAAATCCTGGCATCGGTCAACGAACTCAAGACCTTCAATTGGAACGATCTCCAAGACCCCGACACCATCGGCATTTGGCCGGGCCCGGTAAAGCTGTTGCTCGCAATTCTGCTGTTTGGCGGAGGTTTGGGAGCTGGTTACTGGGTCCACATCAAGAATCTCCAGGCCAGACTCGCCACGGTTGCTGCTGCGGAAGCCGGGTTACGCACTGATCTGGAGACCAAAGCAGTGCTCGCTGCAAACCTCGAGGCTTACCGTCAGCAGATGATAGAGATGGAGGAGTCCTTCGGTGCGCTTCTCAGTCAGCTGCCGGGACAAACTGAGGTGCCTGGACTGGTGGAAGACATTACTTTTCAGGGGTTGGGCAGCGGCCTGGAATTCAACAGCATTCAATTGCAACCTGAGTTGACCCAAGAGTTTTACATCGAATTGCCGATCAGGATCGAAGTGGTCGGTAGTTATCATGATTTCGGCTCCTTCGTCAGCGGTGTCGCCAGCTTGTCAAGGATTGTGACGTTGCATGATTTCGCCATAACGGCCGGGGAAACCCGTTCGGATCTGACGATGGTGATAACGGCCAAGACTTACCGGTATAACGCGGGAGATGAGCAATGAAACTCAATTCCCCGGTAGTTGGCATGAGCCGTCATCGTGGCAGCGTAACGCGAACCCTGTGTTGCTTCAGTCTGGCACTCATTCTGGCGGGCTGTTCGAACATTAATGAAATGATCGCCTTGCAGGATTACGTAAACACGGTGATCAACCGGCCGCCGGGAGATATCGAGCCCCCGCCAGAGTTTATAACTTACGATGCCTTTGACTATAGCGCTGCTAATTTACGCAGTCCTTTTGATTTACCCGTGGACGCCAGCGCCGCGCAACGCAACGTGAACAACGAAGTGAAGCCCGATTTGACCAGGATCCCCGAATTGCTGGAAAGTTATGCCATAGGTAATCTGTATATGGTCGGAACCATTGGCCGCGGCGGGCAGGTATCAGCGTTGGTGAGGGATGAAACCAGCAATGTCACCATCGCCAGAGTTGGCAATTACATGGGCAAAAATCATGGCCGCATCGTCGAGATCACTGAGCTTCAGATCAATCTGGTGGAGATTGTGCCCACCGGTAGCGGCGGCTGGATAGAGCGCCCGCAATCCATCACGTTGCAGGAATGAAACAGGGCAACCCCATGTTCAGGCTGAATACAACAAGAAGTCATAGCTCGTTTAGACACGAAGCCGCGAAGGCGCAACCGGGCTCCGTTGAACGCAGCTTTGCAGGGAGTATCGAGATGATGATCAAACAGGCGCAAAGAGTTGGCCGTGGCATTAGGTTGGCTACGATATGTCTGCTTGCAACCTTGTGGACGAATGCGGCATTCGCCCAGGTGGCGTTGCAGAATATTGGTTTTGCAGCGCTCCCAGATTCTCGCTTTGAAATTGAGCTGGAGTTCAGCTCCGCGCCGCCCGAGCCGGAAATTTTCGTCATCGAGATTCCGGCGCGTTTGACAATGGATTTTACGAACGTCACCAGTCAGCTGACCGAAAGGCGCTTCCTGCTTGAATTTCCTGGTGCCGAAAGCGTCATGATCCTTGAGGCACAGGACAGAACCAGAATGGTGGTCAATCTGACCAATTCGGCCGAATACAGCACGCGTGTCCAGGGTAATTCACTATTCGTTGCGATCGGTGGCGGCAACATCGCCGCTGCGGCTCAGTCTGTTGCAGCGGCACCGGCTCCGGTACCCAGTGCTCCAGCTGCAGCTATTGCAGCACAAGCGGGCGGACGTAATGATATTACCGGATTGGATTTCCGTGGCAGCGAAGACAATGCTGGTCAAATCCTTGTCGATCTGGGACGCAATGGACTTAGTGCCGATGTCACTCAAACGGGCAACACTTTGGAAATTGAATTTGCCGGTGCGTCAATTACGCCTGATAGGCAGATGCGTCTAGATGTAAGGGATTTTGCGACTCCGGTAGAGTCGGTCAGCATGTTCATGCAGAACGGTAATGTTGTCGTGCAGGCGGACATGAGCGGGGACTTCGATTATCTCGCATATCAGGATGGCGGCCAATACATTGTCAATGTCTCGCCAGTGGTTGCCGCTGCGGCTGCAGGTGCGACTGGTGAAACAGGCTTCAGCGGCGAAAGAATCTCGCTCAATCTCCAGAATATCGAAATCAGATCCTTGCTGCAGATCCTTGCGGAGTACAACGACTTCAGCTTGGTGGTTGGCGACAATGTCACCGGCAACATCACCTTGCGACTTGAAGAAGTGCCGTGGGACCAGGCCTTGGATCTCGTCTTACGCCCACGCGGCCTGGGCCAGCGGATTGTCGGAACTGTGCTCTACGTTGCCCCTGCGAATGAGATAGCCAGCGCGGAGCTGGAGGAGCTTCAATCCACCCAAGAAGCAGAAGCACTCGCACCGCTGGTAACGGAATATATCGAAATCAATTACGCAGTAGCTTCTTCATTGCTGCAACTGGTACAAGGCGGAGGTGGCGGGGGCGCTGCAGCAGCAGAAGGCGCAGCTGCTGCGGGCGCTACCAGCGGCGGCATCTTGTCGGCGCGTGGTCGTGCAAGCGTTGATGAGCGCACCAATACACTGATCGTTCAGGATGTGCAGGATGTGATCGATGATGTGAAAGCGTTGCTTGCACGTTTGGATGTGCCAGTGCGTCAGGTTTTGATCGAAGCCAGAATCGTCAATGCCTCGACCAGTTTCAGTCAGGCACTGGGTATTCGCTGGGGTGGCGCCCAAACCTTCCCCGCAGCTGGCGAGCAATTCGTGCTTGGTGGCAGCATGGACACCGCAGTGGATCTGGGCAACAGCCTCACCGAATTCAGTCAGGCGGTGGCAGAAGCCGTTGCCGGCGGCTCGACTCTTGACGAGGCGTTGGCCGAAAACAGCGTTGCCCGGCCAACTTTTCCGGAGGCATTGGCAGTGGATCTGGGCGCGCAAAGTGCGACATCCAGTATTGCCTTGGGCTATGCCGGCAACAACGGGCTCTTGCAACTGGAGCTCTCCGCGCTGGAAGCCAGCGGGAACGGCGAAGTCATTGCGCAGCCGAAGGTGACCACGCAAGACCAGCAAACCGCGCGCATCGAATCAGGTTTGCAGATTCCCTATCAGGCGCAGGCAGGCGGTACGGCAGGGGGTTCCACCACCGAGTTCATTACTGCGGCCTTGTCGTTGCAAGTGACTCCACAAATAACACCAGATGGCAGAATCATAATGCTGCTGGATATCCATCAGGATTCTGTCGTCCCTGGCTCCGGCGGAGTACCGGCCATTGCAACCAACTCCGTTACCACGCGGGTGCTGGTGAATAACGGGGATACGATTGTACTGGGCGGCGTGTTTCGCGAAGAAACTACAACAACGGTATCCAAAACGCCTTTGCTCGGAGATTTACCGTACCTTGGTTATCTATTCAAACGCACAGAAGAACTGGAAAACAAGACCGAGCTGCTGATTTTTATAACGCCCTCGATCATCAATGAACTCCTGTAGACTGCCCGCCTGAATTGTCCTGCGAGCATGGTGCCGGCAAGCATGAATCTATGCGAGCCGGGGTAGTACTTCCGATCCTGAAGTTTCGAACGATGCAAAAATCCCTGAATAACATTTTTCTGGTTGGTCCCATGGGGGCTGGCAAGACGACGATCGGCAGGCTGCTGGCCGAGGATCTCCGCAAGGAGTTCCATGATTCCGATCAGGTGATCGAAGACCGTGCCGGCGCTAACATTTCCTGGATCTTCGATGTTGAAGGTGAAGATGGCTTTCGGGCGCGTGAACGCAGCGTCATCAAGGAGATGTGCACGCTCGACAACATCGTACTGGCAACGGGTGGTGGCGCCATTTTGGCTGAGCAAAACCGCAAATACCTGCGTAAGGGTGGCATCGTGGTATATCTGATGGCCACCATCTCGCAGCAGGTAGAAAGAACGCGCCGCGACCAGAAGCGGCCCTTGTTGCGCAATGTGGCCGATCCGCGTGCCAAGCTGACCGAACTGATGGAGCTGCGCGACCCTCTGTATCGTGAAATAGCGGACCACGTAGTAATGACCAGTCGGCGCAGTCCGCGCGCGGTCAGCACTGAAATCATTGAGATGATCAAACAAGCACAAGAGTCCTGACACCGTGGATACGTTGACAGTAGCGCTAGGTGGCAGAAGTTATCCGATTCACATCGGAGAGAACCTGCTCGCGCGTGGCGACTTACTGCGTCCGCATATCAAGAGCGGTCAGGTCTGTATCGTTACCAATGAAACCGTTGCTCCTTTGTATCTGGAACAGTTACGGACCTCCCTAAGCGGAGTCAGGGTTGAGGTTGTTATCCTGCCGGACGGGGAAGCACACAAAACACTGGATACGGTCGCTGTCATCTATGACAAGTTGCTTGCAGCCAGTTTCTCTCGATCCTGCACACTGGTTGCCCTGGGAGGTGGGGTGATCGGCGATATGACGGGCTTTGCAGCCGCCAGCTACCAGCGTGGTGTGAACTTCATCCAGATCCCTACGACCTTACTGTCCCAAGTCGACTCTTCAGTGGGAGGCAAGACCGGGGTCAATCGACCCCTCGGCAAGAATATGGTTGGCGCGTTTTACCAGCCGCGTTGCGTGCTGGCCGATACCGCAACCCTAAATACACTGCCAGACAGAGAGCTGAAAGCCGGCTTGGCCGAAGTGATCAAATATGGCCTGATCAACAATGCGGCTTTCAATGGCTGGCTCTGGCAGAACATGCCGCAACTACTGCAGCGTGATCCAGAGCGACTCAAGTACGCCATAAAAGTCAGTTGTGCGGAAAAGGCAGCCATTGTGGCTACCGACGAGACCGAAACCGGAATAAGGGCCATCCTGAATCTGGGGCATACCTTTGGCCATGCCATCGAAACTGCCATGGGTTATGGAGAGTGGTTGCATGGCGAGGCGGTGGCCACTGGAATGGTCATGGCAGCAGACCTCTCCTGGAGGCTTGGTCTACTGTCACAAGCAGACGCACAATCAGTGAAAGCGTTGATATCTGCTGCAAAATTGCCAGTAACTCCCCCGAAAATAGATGAAAACACATTTATACAGCTGATGAGCAGGGACAAGAAAGCCGATCAGGGAAAGATGAAATTCATCTTGTTGCATGCCATCGGTAACGCCAGCATCGAGCAGGGCATACCGACAGAGGTCTTGCGGCGTACCTTGCAAGCAGGGCCGGAATTGACAGTAACGGCCTGAATTGCCGGTCATTAGCATTGAAGATAACGCGCTGCCAAACTACGTCGTTTGGTCTTTGAACGGTTCGTATGACTCTACCGTTTCCAACACCGAGATGTCGGTATTCGGTACGATCAACAACCAGTTGGACAAAGATCCGCCGATCTCTGGCGTAGCCGTTGGTGGTACTTCCTCCATCTTCTGCGACACACTTGGTCGCAGCTACCGCGTGGGTCTGCGCGCAACCTTCTGATCGTTCCTTCGGGAAGGCCCGGAATCCGGCTCAAGGACGGGCGGCTGTACTCAAAAAGGCCACATCAAGCGATGTGGCCTTTTTTTGGTTAAAGGTTTTTTCTTTGGCTCTCAGGGACTTGGCCTAGCATGCCAGGCTTAGCCTTGGGGAAGGGGGCGAAATGCCTCACCAGAATGGCTGTAAAAATATGGCAAGTAACTTGCCGCATTTTTTTTGCTTGGGTAGAATAGTCGGCCGTTTTGCTACAAAATCCGGGTCGTTCTAAAAGGCTAGAAAAGGCTAGAGTAGGCATATGAGTAGGGGTCTGTACCATCCTGACGAGTTCAGGGATAACTGCGGTTTCGGCCTCGTGGCACACATCGAAGGCAGGCCGAGTCATGACTTGCTGCAGTCAGCGATTAGCTCACTGACCTGCATGACGCACCGTGGTGGTATTGCTGCCGACGGTGTCACCGGTGACGGTTGCGGCTTGCTCATGCAGAAACCCGACAACTTCCTGCGGTCTGTTGCCCGCGATCTCTTTAACGCCACCCTTGCCGAAAATTACGGCATCGGCATGATCTTCCTCAGCCGCGACCGCCAGAAAGCTGCAACTGCCAAAGTCACACTGGAAACCGAACTACAAGCCCAGGGATTGACTATCGTTGGCTGGCGTCCGGTACCCGTAGACCCGTCTGTGTGCGGCCGCATGGCGCGCGAAAACATGCCCACCATTGAACAGATTTTGGTCGATGCCCCAGGCCTCGATAAAAAACCCCTCGCCGTAAAACTGTACGTCGCCCGCCGCAAGGCTGAAATTAAACTGGAAAGTGATCCCGACTTTTACGTTTCTAGCCTGTCGCACTCGGTATTGTCTTACAAAGGGTTGATGATGCCGGCAGACTTGCCCGCGTTTTATCTCGACCTGAAAAATCCCGCCCTGGAAGTTGCGATGTGCACGTTCCATCAGCGCTTCTCGACCAACACGTTGCCGAAGTGGCCTTTGGCGCAACCGTTCCGCATGCTGGCGCACAACGGTGAGATCAACACGATCCGCGGCAATCGCAACTGGGCGCTGGCGCGCATCAACAAATTCCGCTCCAAAGCGATTCCGAACATTGAAGAAATTGCACCGGTGGTTAACTTTACCGGCTCTGACTCCTCGTCGATGGACAACATGCTGGAGCTGCTCGTCACGAGCGGCATGGATCTGTATCAAGCCATCCGCCTGATCATGCCGCCCAGTTGGCAGAACATGGAGAACATGGATGCCGACCTGCGCAGCTTCTACACCTATGCCTCACTGCATATGGAAGCCTGGGATGGCCCTGCGGGCGTTGTACTGACCGACGGCCGTTACGCCGTGTGCGTGCTCGACAAGAACGGCTTGCGCCCGTCGCGCTGGGTAGTCACGCGCAATGGCTACATAACCGCCGCTTCCGAGATTGGCGTGAATGCCTACAACCCTGAAGACGTCGTGGCTAAAGGGCGCGTGGGGCCGGGTCAGATGCTGGTTGTGGATACGCAGGAAGGCAAAATCCTGCACTCGGACGATGTCGCCAACTACCTCAAGTCACGGCAGCCCTATGCAAAATGGGTGACCGAACGCGCCAGTTTCGTTGAATCAAATCTGTCCGAAGAAATGCCCCAGCTCGCGCCACTGTCGGCCGAGGAATGCGAAGTGCACATGAAGATGTTCCAGGTGACCTTCGAGGAAACCGATCAGGTGCTGCGCCCTCTTGCGGAAAAAGCCGCGGAAGGCACGGGCTCGATGGGCGATGACACGCCGATTGCGGTACTGTCGCGGCATGTGCGCCCGCTCTACGATTATTTCCGCCAGCAGTTCGCCCAGGTCACGAACCCGCCGATTGACAGTTTGCGTGAAAGCATCGTGATGTCTTTGGAAACCCGCATGGGACGCGAGCTGAATATTTTCGAAGAAACGGCGGAACATGCCGACCGCATCATCCTGCATTCACCGCTGTTGTCGCCGGACAAGTTCTACAACCTGAAACATCTCAACCGTCCCGGCTATTCGTCGATAGAAATCAATCTCAATTACGCTCCGGCTATCGGGCTTGATCATGCCATCCGCAATGTGATCAACATTGCCGTGGACGCTGCGCGCGCGGGCAAGATGATCATGTTTATCTCCGAGCGCATGCCGCCACAGGGAGAGCTGGTTATTCATGCTCTGCTCGCCACCGCTGCCATCCATCATCGCCTGAGTGTATTGGGGTTGCGTTGTGATACGAACCTTGTGGTTGAAACCGGCAGCGCGCGTGACTCCCACCAGATCGCCTGCCTGATCGGTTACGGGGCTACGGCGGTCTATCCCTACATGGCGTTTGATGCGATCGACCGCATGATCAATACCGGCTTGTTGCAGATGGGCGCCATGGAAGCACACAAGAATTACCGCAAAGGCATCAACAAGGGACTGATGAAAATCACGTCCAAGATGGGGATCAGCACGATCAGCTCGTATCGTGGCGCGCAGCTCTTCGAAATCGTCGGCTTGTCCGAACAAGTGACTGCACTTTGCTTCCCGGACGCAGACAGTAAAATCGGAGGTGCAACGTTTATACATCTTCAGCATGACATCGAACAGCTGGTGCGTGACGCCTGGCTGCCGCGCAAGAAAATTTCCCAGGGTGGCCTGCTCAAGTACATCCACGGCGGGGAGTACCACATGATCAATCCAGATGTGGTGCGTACCGTGCAAGATGCCGTGCGCAGCGGCGACTTCGAGGACTATCGCAAGTTTTCGCAGATCGTTGACAATCGTCCGGTCTCTGCAATTCGCGATCTTTTCGGCCTGCGCGAAGACATCACACCTATTTCGGTTGATGAAGTAGAGCCGATCGCAACGATTCTGAAACGCTTTGACTCCGCGGGCATGTCGCTCGGCGCACTGTCACCCGAAGCGCACGAAGCGCTCGCACAGGGCATGAATCGTCTTGGTGGCCGCTCCAACTCTGGCGAAGGTGGCGAAGATCCTGCGCGCTACGGCACCGACAAGTCTTCCAAAATAAAACAGGTTGCGTCCGGCCGTTTTGGCGTGACGCCGCATTACCTCGTCAATGCAGAAGTGTTGCAGATCAAGATTGCGCAGGGGGCGAAACCTGGCGAGGGCGGCCAATTGCCCGGGAGCAAGGTTAACGCCCTGATTGCACGGCTCCGTTATTCCGTGCCTGGTGTGTCGCTTATCTCACCGCCGCCACATCATGATATCTATTCGATCGAAGACCTTGCCCAGCTGATCTTTGATCTCAAGCAGGTCAACCCGCAAGCGATGGTGTCGGTCAAGCTCGTGTCCGGCCCCGGTGTCGGCACAATCGCGGCCGGTGTTGCAAAAGCCTATGCTGATCTGATCACAATTTCTGGCCATGACGGCGGCACTGGCGCGAGCCCGCTGACGTCCATTCGCTACGCGGGCACGCCGTGGGAAATCGGTTTGTCGGAAGTACAGCAGGCGCTGCGTTCAAACGATCTCCGCGGCCGTATCCGCCTTCAGGCCGACGGTGGACTGAAAACGGGCCTCGATGTAATCAAGGCTGCTATTCTCGGCGCTGAAAGCTTCGGCTTCGGTACGATCCCGATGGTAGCGATGGGCTGCAAATACCTGCGCATCTGCCATCTGAACAACTGCGCAACCGGGGTCGCGACGCAGGACAAGGGATTGCGTGACAAGCATTTCATCGGCCAGCCGGAAATGGTCATGAACTATTTCACATTTGTTGCGCAGGATACGCGCCAGTGGCTCGCCAAACTCGGCATACGCAACCTCGTCGACCTGATCGGCCGCACCGACTTGCTTGTGCGCCTGCCGCCACAGACAGAAAAGCAGGCCAGCCTTGATCTAAGCCGTTTGCTGACGAACGACTACATTCCTGCCGACAAAGATCGCTATTGTAATGTGCCACGCAACCCTCCGTCGGACAAAGGCGAGCTGGCCGAACAGATGGTGAGCGACATTCTGCAGGCCATCGAACACAAATCAGGTGGCATATTCAATTACAAGGTGAAGAACTTCAACCGCTCGATCGGCGCACGCCTGTCCGGCGAAATCGCCAGACGTTACGGCAACCAGGGCATGGCAGATGCGCCGATCAATCTGAAACTCAATGGTTCCATTGGCCAGAGCTGGGGCGTGTGGAATGCCGGCGGCCTGAACATGCACCTCGTCGGGGAGGCCAACGACTATGTCGGCAAAGGCATGGCCGGTGGCAAGCTGGTAGTCGTACCGCCGCCCGGCAGCACCTTCAAATCGCAGGATACCGCGATCATCGGCAACACCTGTCTGTATGGTGCAACCGGTGGCAAGTTGTTCGCAGCTGGCACGGCTGGTGAACGTTTCGGTGTACGCAACTCCGGCGCGCACGCCGTCGTCGAAGGTGCTGGTGACCACTGCTGCGAATATATGACCGGCGGCATGATCACAGTGCTCGGCCGTACAGGGCACAACTTCGGCGCTGGCATGACCGGTGGCCTTGCCTATGTACTCGATCTCGACAAGGACTTCGTCGACAAGTACAACCACGAACTTGTGGAAGTGCATCGCATGCGTATCGAAGGCATGGAAGAGTACCGCAGCCATTTACGCAACGTGATTGAAGAATTCGTGCAGGAAACCGGCAGCGACTGGGGCAAGCACATCCTGGCAAACTACATGGACTACATCCGCAAGTTCTGGCTGGTGAAGCCGAAAACGGCGGCCCTGAAGTCGCTGCTCAGCGAAGTCACGCTGAACCCGCAGTAATTTTTATAAACCTGGCGCATTCGAGAAAAGGGCATGTCAGAAATC
The DNA here is from genome assembly GCA_945902215.1 of Klebsiella pneumoniae. GTDB lineage: Bacteria > Pseudomonadota > Gammaproteobacteria > Pseudomonadales > Pseudohongiellaceae > CAILUG01. The sequence goes on from CAMDML010000003.1 coordinate 48,601, forward strand.
ATCGCAAAATCCAAGGACACCTTCCGGTTTGTGAAAACCGGAAGGATCGAGCCGGACAAGAAACCGCTGGAAGCCCGCAAGACCGGCTTCGTGGAAATCTACGAGCCGTTCCAGACGCCAGATGCCGAAGTTCAGGCTGATCGTTGTCTCGAATGCGGCAACCCGTATTGCGAGTGGAAGTGCCCCGTACACAACTATATTCCCAACTGGCTCAAGCTGGTGATGGAAGGCAACATTCTGGAAGCAGCAGAGCTCTGTCACCAGACCAACACATTGCCGGAAGTATGCGGCCGCATCTGCCCGCAAGACCGGCTGTGCGAAGGCGCTTGTACGCTCAACGACGGCTTCGGTGCCGTGACCATCGGCAACATCGAGAAATACATCGTCGACACCGCGTTCGCTATGGGCTGGCGGCCGGACATGTCCAAGGTTGTCCGTAACGAGAAGCGGGTTGCCATTGTTGGCGCTGGCCCTGCCGGCCTCGGTTGTGCTGACGTGTTGGTGCGTGCGGGCGTTAAACCAGTTGTGTTCGACCGCTATCCGGAAATTGGCGGTCTGCTGACTTTTGGCATTCCGATGTTCAAGCTGGAAAAACAGGTGATGTCGCTGCGCCGCGAAATCTTCGAAAGCATGGGCATTGAATTTCGCCTCAATACCGACATTGGCAAGGATGTTTCGTTCCAGTCACTGGTCGATGAATTCGACGCGGTATTCCTCGGCATGGGCACCTATAGCGCAATGAAAGGCGGCTTCCCCGGCGAAAAACTGCAGGGTGTATTCGAAGCACTGCCCTACCTGATCGGCAACACGAATCATCACATGGGCTACAAGCATGACGCGAGCAGTTACATCAGTCTCGTCGGCAAGCGTGTAATCGTGCTTGGTGGCGGCGACACCGCGATGGACTGCAACCGCACGTGCATTCGTCAAAGTGCCGAATCGGTGACCTGCGTCTACCGCCGCGACGAAGAGAACATGCCCGGCTCCAAACGCGAAGTAGAAAATGCGCGGCAGGAGGGAGTGTCTTTCATCTTCAATCGCCAGCCGGTTGAGATCGTTGGCAGCAAGGGCAAGGTTGTCGGGGTCAAATTCATGGAAACCCGCATGGGTCCGCCGGATGCGAAAGGCCGTCGTGTTGCTGAAGAGATTCCCGGCAGCGAAGAGATCATTCCCGCCGACGCAGTGTTGATCGCGTTTGGTTTCCAGCCCAGCCCGGCACCGTGGTTCGCAGATTTTGGGATTAACATGGACGGACGTGGGCGCGTGCTGGCACCCGAGCAAGCACAGTATCCATTTCAATCCACCAATCCAAAGATCTTCGCCGGTGGCGACATGGTGCGGGGCGCGGACCTCGTTGTCACCGCGATCTATGAAGGACGTGAGGCCGGTAACGGCATACTGGACTACTTGCACGTCTGACGGGTAGTCTGGTTATAGGGGTCAGAGTCATTTGATTTTCAACCGTAGCGAACAGGTTCAATGAACGAAGCAAATCAAAGGACTCTGACCCCATTGAAGAACGACCGCTTCCTGCGGGCGCTGCTGCGTCAGCCTGTGGATATAACCCCGGTGTGGATGATGCGACAGGCCGGGCGCTACTTGCCCGAGTACCGCGAATTACGAGCCAAGGCCGGCGACTTCATGAACCTTTGCCAGAATCCCCAACAGGCTTGTGAAGTCACGCTGCAACCGCTGCGCCGCTTTGCCCTCGATGCGGCAATCCTCTTCTCTGACATTCTCACTGTGCCTGATGCAATGGGGCTCGGTCTCTATTTCGGCGCAGGCGAAGGCCCGAAATTCCGCAAGCCGGTGCGCACCGCCGCCGATGTTGCCGCGCTGCCGGTGATTAACGCAGCCAAAGATCTCGGGTATGTAATGGATGCCGTAAAACTGATTCGGCACGAACTCAACGGCGCTGTGCCGTTAATAGGTTTCTCCGGTAGCCCGTGGACCATCGCTACCTATATGGTTGAAGGCGGCTCCAGCAAGGACTTCTCAATCATCAAACAGATGATGATGGCAACGCCGGAACTTCTGCATGAAATTCTCGAAAAAGTCGCGCTGTCAGTAATCGACTATCTCAATGCGCAAATCCGTGCCGGCGCCCAAGCCGTGCAGATTTTTGACACGTGGGGCGGCGTGTTGAGTCCCCATGCCTATAAAATTTTTTCGCTGCAATACATGGAGAAGATCATCAAAGGACTTGTTCGTGAAAGTGAAGGCCGGCGCGTGCCTGTCATCGTATTCACAAAAAATGGCGGACTCTGGTTGGAACAGATCGCAGCGATTGGGTGCGATTGCGTCGGACTCGACTGGACCATCGACATCGGTGCAGCGCGCAAGCGCATTGGCAACCAGGTTGCTTTGCAGGGCAACATGGACCCTGCTGTGCTTTATGCCGATGCAGCACGCATACGTGAAGAAGTTGCATTGATCCTGGCCCAGTACGGGTCGGGGAACGGTCATGTCTTCAATCTGGGGCATGGCATACATCAGCACGTCAAACCGGAACATGCCGCCGTGTTTATTGAAGCCGTACACGAGTTGTCTGCCCGGTATCATGAGTAGGGGCCGCCATGCGCCGAAAGCTAACCTCAGGTCATGCTTTCGTCGCGCTGGGCGCCAATCTGCCCGGAGAGACCGGTAGTCCCGAAGAGTCGCTGCGCAAGGCCATTGCCGCGCTGATTCCGCATTCGCAACACCTGCCGGTTATCTCCGGCTTCTACGAATCCGAACCCAAGGATTCGCCGCCGGATTCGCCGCTCTATATCAATGCCGTTGTTGCCCTGTTGCCGCGCCCTGATGAAGATCCCTTCTCACTGCTGAAAAAATTGCAGCACATCGAATATTCGCTTGGGCGCATCCGCACCGGAGTGCACAACGAAGCACGCACGCTCGACCTCGACCTGCTCGCATTCGGCACAGTGGTTTGCAACACACCGGAACTCACGCTGCCGCACCCGCGCGCGCATGAACGTCGATTTGTATTGCAACCATGGATGGAAATAGCAGGCGAGAGCTGGAAGCTCGCAGGCAAGACATTGGGGCGGTGGTTCTTTGAATGCCAGGACCCGCCCCTGTTCCGCTTGCCCGACTGACGGGCATAAAAAACCCCGGCGGTCAGATCTCAACCGTCAGATCGAAACCTTCGTCGTTCAGTTGGAACTTGCCGTCCATAACCGCATACAGCCACTTGGAAGATTTTGCTAGGCCGCCCAGTGGGTACAGATGGCATTGCGTGATACCGCAGGCGGGATCGTTGGCCTGGTAGTTGGCAAGATCGCGCGTAATCTTGTCGGGCATGCGCGTGGTCAACAGCTTGGCAAGGTTGGCGGCCTGCCGCGTGATGATGCGCATGGAAGGACCAATGCCGCACGCAGTGGCATGTGCCAGCAGGGTCTTGATCGTGGCGAGGCCGGGTATGCCGATGTGGATCGGCAGTTCATTGCCTTCGGCACGGATGCGTTTGTCCCACGCGATGATCGGCTCGGCTTCAAAGCAGAACTGCGTCGTGATGTACATCTCGATGCCATGCTCTTTCGCGTACTTATTCTTTTCCAGCAGCGCCTCGGTGACTGCCTCCGGCTTGATGTCGGGCGATCCTTCCGGGTGACCGGCAACGCCGAGCTTTTTGATGCCGTACTTCTGGAAGAGGTCGGTGCGCAGCACTTCCATCGAGCTGGAGAAATCGCCTACCGGGTTGGTCACGCCGCCGCCGATCAGCAGCGCTTCATCGACCTGAGCTTCTGCCTGCATGATTTTCAGAGTGTCTTCGAAGAATTTCAGGTTGGGAATGGAGCGGGCGGCGAAGTGCGGTACTGGCTTCATGCCTTCAGCAAAGAGGCGTTTGACCGTAGCCACGGTGTCAGCGATGTCGGAACCGGGTAGGAAAGTAACGAACACGGTTGTTCCGGGGCGCAGCATGGTACGAAAATCTTCAATTTTCTTGGCGCCGCCGGGGGTGACTTCAAGCGAGGTGTTGTGGAGGAATTTCAGGATGTTCTGGGTTTCGTTGGACACAGCGAACTACCTTTGTTGGGCGGGGGGGGATTTGGGAGGGTATTCTATCCGGCAGCAGCAGGCAAACCAAGCGGTTCGGCTGCATTATCGGCCGAGGGGTATCCGCTTCACAACACAGGTCAGGGTTTCCTCACCCGCGGTCAAATACAGGTGCCGCTCGGCGACGGTCAGTGCGAAATTCATGCGCCGAGCCAGCTTTTTGACCAGCTCAGCGAGCCAGACCCGGTCGATGGCATACAGTTCCAGGGCCTCCATCCGGTGAATCTTCTCGGCTGCAAGCCTTGTGGCCAAGAGTTCGGCATCCTTGTGGCAGTACACCGCCACACGCGGTGCAGCCTTGCTGGCCCGGTGCAGGCGGTCAGCGTCCGGGGTGCCGATTTCGATCCAGGTCAGCAGCGTTCCCGTTAGATCGCGCACTGAAACTGTGGGCTCGTCGGGGTCGGAAAGTCCCTTGGAAAAAGCGATGCCATCGGTGTATTCGAGACAGTAAGCTAGTACCCGGGTGAGCAAGTAATCGGCAGTTTCCGAGGGATGCTGTGCCGCGCGAATTTCAAGGGTTTCATACACCCCGCGATCGGAATCAGCGAGCTCGACATTGAAGACATAAATAGTGGCACCAAGAGCCATCGTTACCTCGGGGTTGTTGCAGGCGTTGCAGCAAAAGCATGAATGGCGGCAGTGAGTTGGCTGAGCTCTTCATGGTTGATGATGTATGGTGGCATCAAATAGACGAGTCTGCCGAAGGGCCTGATCCATACGCCGCGTTCGACGAAGAAGCGCTGCGCATCCGCCATGTTTACTTCTACGCGCATTTCAACAATCCCGATTGCACCCAACACGCGCACGTCGGCCACGGTTGGCAAGGCTCTGCAGGATTCAAGTTGCGCACGCAGTTGCGTTTCGATGGCTGTGATGCGCTGCTGCCACGGTGACTCAAGCAACAGGTTGATGCTCGCCACCGCCACAGCGCAGGCCAATGGGTTGGCCATGAAGGTGGGGCCGTGCATGAACACGCCGCTGTTGCGCGAAATTTCTGCGCTCACCTTGTTGGTGCAGAGCGTTGCTGCGAGTGTCATATAGCCGCCTGTCAGCGCTTTCCCCAGGCACAGAATGTCAGGCGTGATGTGTGCATGCTCGCACGCGAAAAGTTTCCCGCTGCGGCCAAAACCCGTGGCGATTTCGTCGGCGATAAGCAGCACATCGAATTCATCGCAGAGCCTGCGCGCCTCGCGTAAATAGTCGGCAGAATAGAAAAACATACGGCCTGCGCCTTGCACGATCGGTTCGAGAATTACCGCGGCAATTTCACTGCGATGCTTAGCCAGCAGGGCGCGCAGTTCGTCGAGTTCATAAGCAGGACATGAGTTGCCAAAAGGAGTGTGCGGTTCACTCACGAAGAATTGCTGCTGCAATGCTGCGCCGAAGAGTTGGTGCATCCCGCCAACCGGATCGCACACCGACATCGCTGCAAACGTGTCGCCATGATAGCCCTTGCGGATTGTCAGCAGCCTTTGTCTGGTTGGCTGGCCACGCTGGCTCCAGTACTGCAGAGCCATCTTGATGGCGACTTCAACACTGACCGAACCAGAGTCGCTGAAGAACACATGATCCAGTCCTGGCGGTGTCAGTTCAACCAGCAGCTTGCCCAACTCCACCGCAGGTTTATGCGTCAGCCCGCCGAACATCACATGCGCCATTTTGTCGATCTGCGTTTTTGCGGCAGTATCCAGCACAGGGTGCCGATAACCGTGAATCGCGCTCCACCACGACGCCATGCCGTCGATCAGCGTCGTGCCGTTTTCCAGGTGCAGGCGCACACCCTCGGCGGACACCACCGGATACACCGGCAATGGCTGTTGCATCGAAGTGTATGGATGCCAGAGGTGTTCTTTGTCGAAGTCGAGGTCAATCATAGGGACGCTTAAAAAATGAGACGCTTAAAAAATGAGACGCATAAAAAAGAGACGCATAAAAAAGAGACGCATAAAATAGGGGCGGTGCTAAAACAGGGCGAGCAAGTAGATACATAGCCAGCGGTGATTACAAGCCCTGCTTACGCGCGTGCTATACACCATACATGGACTTCGAGGTTGTGCGTGCAATCATGTCGCAGCACGCGCGCCAGCTCATGAACAGTACTCATCGTTGTTACGACATCGTCGATCAGCGCCACTGAGTTGCAACTTTCCGGTATCGCCGCATGTTGCAGCCGGAAAGCCCGCCGCAGGTTGCGCTTGCGTTCCCGCGCACTCAAGCCTTGTTGTGGTTGAGTTTGGCGGACGCGCTCCAGCAGATTATGCGCGACCGGAATCTGCAGCCCTTCCCCCAACTGCCGTGCCAATACCAGTGCCTGATTAAAGCCGCGTTCGCGCAAGCGCACGGTGTGCAGAGGAACGGGGATCAGTAAATCGGGCAAAGGTTGGGTTCGATAGTCTTTCCGGAGCTGTTCGAGCAACAGTGTTCCCAGCACACTGCCATGTTGGAGACTGGCCTGGTATTTGAAACGGGTGATCAGGGTGCTAACCGGTTCCGTGTAGGCGAAGGCGGCCACGGTGCGGGTCATGCGCCAGTTGCGGCTTAGGCAGTGGCCACATTGGCGGCTTGAATAGTCACCCGGCGGCAGGGGCAGGGCGCAGGTCCGGCAGGGGCGCTCGATGGAAGAAAGTGAGAGCTGACAGGGTACACACAGGTCGTACTTGCGACGGCTCGCTCTTCGGCATACAACGCAGACACCTGGTAGTAGCCAGAACTGTGCGCTTTTTAACCATTGGGAAACTGCAGATGTCAGTCTGGTTGACATATCAGGGGCTCGCACTACTATATCTATCAATTGAGGCGGGTTCGTCCCAACTTCTGCCAATAGTCTAGTCCCAAACCCGGTTCCTGCCAGAATTCATCGCCTGAACATTACTTGTGAGCCTTGTGAGCCTTGTGAGCCTTGAGAGACCCGATATGACAGCCACCCTGCGCCACGACTGGCAAAACCACGAAATCGAAGCCCTGTTCCAGCTGCCGCTCAACGACCTCTTGTTCCACGCGCAGAGCGCCCATCGCCAGCATTTCGATCCAAATGCGGTGCAAGTCAGCACCCTGCTGTCGATCAAGACCGGTTCTTGTCCCGAAGACTGCAAGTACTGCTCGCAGAGCGGCCACTACAACACTGAACTGGAAAAGGAAAAGCTGCTGGAAGTGGAGAAGGTGCTCGGCGAAGCACGCCGTGCGAAAGACAGTGGTGCCTCGCGCTTCTGCATGGGTGCGGCGTGGAAGCATCCATCGAAGAAAGATTTTCCGCTTGTGCTAGAGATGGTGAAGGGCGTGCGCGCACTGGGACTTGAAACCTGCATGACACTTGGGCAGTTGTCGCAGGAGCAGACTGCAGCACTCGCTGAAGCTGGCCTCGACTACTACAACCACAATATCGACACATCGCGTGAGTATTACGCAAAGATCATTACCACGCGGTTGTTCGATGAGCGCCTCGACACTCTGGCGCATGTCCGTGACGCCGGTATCAAGGTGTGCAGCGGCGGCATTGTCGGCATGGGCGAAAGTTTCCAAGACCGTATCGGTTTCCTGCGCGAACTCGCCAACCTGCCGCAACATCCTGAAAGCGTGCCGATCAACAACCTCGTCAAGATCAAGGGAACGCCACTGGAAAATGCACCGGATCTCGACTCCTTTGACTTCGTGCGCATGATCGCAGTGGCGCGCATCCTGATGCCACATTCCCACGTAAGGTTGTCCGCCGGTCGCGAGCAGATGAACGATGAGATGCAGGCTTTGTGCTTCTTCGCTGGCGCCAACTCGATTTTCTACGGCGAAAAACTGCTGACGACATCCAATCCGCTGGCCAATGACGATATGGCCTTGTTTGCGCGCCTCGGCATTCACCCAGAAGTGCGAGAAAACTCTGCAGACCCGCGCAGTCCTTGCAAGCAACCGGGAGCGGATGAAAGCGATAAAGAACCACTGATCCACTCGGGGTCGAGTGAGCGGTTTTACGATGCGGCGACGCACTGACTGCACGGCATGCCCGGTTTTACGGACAAGCTTCAAGCAAGCCTCGACGCGCGCAAGGCTGAACATCTGTACCGCAGTCGCCGCGTCCAGGACTCACCGCAAGCGCCGGAAGTCATCAGCAACGGCAAGTCGATGCTGGCGTTCTGCAGTAATGACTATCTTGGTTTGGCAAATCACCCCGACGTAATCACGGCGTTCAAGCACGGACTCGATATTTACGGTGCCGGGAGCGGTGCGTCCCATCTCGTAGCGGGCCACAGCCGCGCACATCATGCCTTGGAAGAAGAGCTCGCCGCGTTTACTGGGCGCAGCCGGGCACTGGTATTTTCAAGTGGCTTTATGGCCAATGTCGGCGTGCTGTGTGCGCTTGCCGGCAAACAGGATCATGTCTTTGAAGACCGCCTCAACCACGCCTCTCTGCTCGATGGTGGCCTGTATTCCGGTGCGGCGTTCAAACGCTACCCGCATCTGGACATGGCGCAGCTCGCCACCATGCTGGCTAAATCAGAAACGCAAGGACAGCGCTTTATCGTCAGCGATGGCGTGTTCAGCATGGACGGGGATATTGCACCGCTCGCGCAGCTGCTCGCAGTAGCAGAGCGTAATGCCGCTGTTGTCATGCTGGACGACGCGCACGGCTTCGGTTGTCTGGGTAGCACGGGTGGCGGACTGGCACAGGTTGTGCGCGAACAAGGTTGTGACTCAGGCGAAGCCAGGCTCGCGATTCTGGTGGGCACCTTTGGCAAAGCCTTGGGTACTGCAGGTGCTTTTGTTGCAGGAAGCGCAGCGCTGATCGAAACTCTGATCCAGTTCTGCCGTCCCTACATATATACCACTGCATTGCCCCCGGCTGTTGCCGAAGCCACGCGTTGCAGTTTACGACTTGTGCAGCAGGAAGCCTGGCGGCGTGAGCATCTGCAGACTTTGATTGCGCAATTCCGTGTTGGCTGCATGCAGCTCGGGTTAACCCTGACTGATTCGCCCACGCCGATCCAGGGCTTGTTGCTCGGCGCAGCGGAAGCAGCCCTGTTTGCCAGCCGGTATCTGGAAGAGCAGGGCATTCTGGTCAGCGCAATACGTCCACCCACAGTGCCCAACGGCACAGCGCGGCTAAGGATCAGTTTCAGTGCGATGCATAGCCAGGCGCAGGTGGAGCGCTTGCTCGCAGCGCTGGCAACTCTGGCACCGCAGCTGCAACAGCGCGAAGCAAAAATGCAGGAGCAGCAAGCATGACTGCTGCGCAGTTGCACATTGCCCGCTCCTTCGGTCAGGCCGCTGCACATTACGACGAATTTGCAGTATTGCAGCGCGAAGTGGCCGACAGTTTGCTGGTGGGCATTGCTGTGGCTGCTCCTGGCGCGATGCTTGATCTCGGTTGCGGCACGGGTTATTGCGCGGGCAAGTTGAGTGCGCGCTTCCCGGCAGCACAGCTCGTGGCGCTTGATCTGGCGTTGCCGATGCTTCATGCAGCGGCAGCCCACGCATCATGCGAGACACAGTTACTGTGTGCCGATATGCAGGCGCTGCCGCTGCACAACGCTGTGGCCGAGCTTGCTGTGTCCAGTTTGAGCTTGCAGTGGTGTGCCGATGTGCAGCAGGTGTTTTCCGAGCTGTTCCGCGTCCTGCGGCCCGGCGGTCAAGCCCTGCTCAGTACCTTCGGCCCCGCCACGCTGCGTGAACTCGGCAGTGCGTGGAACGTGGCAGATGCCCATGTGCATGTGAACAAATTTGTGGGGCAAGCCTTGTTGGAACAAACGGCGCGAGCTGTCGGCTTCAGCGTGACTACAACCCGCGAAATTAAAGTGCGCTACTACGCATCGCTGCGCGCCATCGCGCGCGAACTCAAAGGTATTGGTGCGCATAATATGAACGACGGCCGAGCGTACGGTTTGACACCGCGTGCCGCGTTCGTGCGTGCCGAACAGGAATTCAGCAAGGGTCTGGTACCTGGGCAGGGCATCCCGGTTACCTGGGAAATGTATTACTTCGATTTAAGGAAACCGCAATGAGCACACTGCGCAAGAGTTTCTTTGTAACCGGTACTGACACCGACATTGGCAAGACCCTCGTTTGTTGTGCCATGCTCCGTGCGGCAGCGGTAGCCGGACGCAGCACCGTTGGCATGAAGCCGCTGGCTGCAGGGGGCGCCCAGACCCCGGAAGGATTGCGCAACGCTGATGCCCTGCAATTAATGGCGGCGAGCTCATTGCAACTGTCCTATGACCAGATCAACCCGGTGTGTTTGGCGGAAGCAGCATCGCCACATATTGCTGCAGCGCTCAGCAACCGCAAGGTGCGCGTCGATCGCCTCGCCGGCTTCTGCCAGGGTGTGCTGAGCTTGCGCGCGAATCTGACTCTTATTGAAGGCGCCGGCGGCTGGAGCGTGCCTATAAATGAACGCGAGTTTGTTTCCGATCTGGCGAAGCAGCTCAACTTGCCGGTGATTCTTGTCGTCGGCATGCGGCTTGGCTGCTTGAATCATGCGCTGCTGACTGGTGAGGCGATTGTGGGCAAAGGTCTACGGCTGGGTGGCTGGGTAGCCAATCGCATCGACCCGCACATGCAGTACTATGAGCAGAATCGTGACACTTTGCAGGAGTACTTCAATGTGCCGCTGCTGGCCGAGATTCCCTTTCTGACCGGGTCCGACCTTGTGTCACAAGCCGCCGGCCATGTTGCGTTGGATCAATTTCTGCCAGATTGAACGGCATTTGTTGCTATTCTCGCTTCGAATCCCTGCGGCCTGGCAGTTATAATGCCGGCCATGAGGCTCCGGATTTACGTTCCGGCCCGCTGCAGAGAACGCATCACATGCCCTACAGTGCCGCGCCCGTTGTTGTATGCGCGCTCTATCATTTCGTCGCCCTCGATGACTTCGCCGCCTTGCAGGTGCCGCTGTTGCGGCAGATGCAGCAGCACGGCGTCAAAGGCACTTTGTTGTTGGCGCACGAAGGCATCAACGGCACCATCGCTGGCAGCCGCTCCGGCATTGATGCGGTGCTGGCCTGGCTCAAAGCCGATCCGCGTCTTGCCGGACTCGACCACAAGGAGTCCGCTGACGCTGCCATTCCCTTCTATCGCAGCAAAGTGAAGCTGAAGAAAGAAATCGTTACGATGGGTGTAGAAGGCATCGACCCGCGCCGCAAGGTCGGCACTCATGTCGATGCAAAACGCTGGAATGCGCTGATCAGCGAACCTGACGTATTGCTGATCGACACCCGCAATGAATATGAAGTTGAAATTGGCACCTTCAAGGGTGCTGTCAACCCCCACACTGAATCCTTCAGTGAATTTCCTGACTATGTAAAGCAGCATCTCGATCCGGCCAAACACAAAAAAATTGCCATGTTCTGCACTGGTGGCATCCGCTGCGAAAAATCCACTGCCTATCTGAAAGAGCAGGGCTTCGACGAGGTCTATCACCTCAAGGGTGGCATCCTGAAGTATCTGGAAGAGGTGCCCGCCAGCGCATCATTGTGGCAGGGTGAATGTTTTGTGTTCGACAACCGCGTAGCAGTCAATCACGCTCTGGAAAAAGGCCAGTACGGCCAATGCCATGCTTGCCGCTTGCCCATCACGGAAGCTGACAAGCAAAGCGCCATGTACGAAAATGGGGTCAGTTGCCCGCGCTGCCATGGCAAGCATTCGGCCGAAGACATGCGTAATTTACGCGAGCGCCAGCATCAAGTGGAACTGGCTGCGGCGCGTGGCGAACAGCATTTGGGCGAAGAGGCGCATCGTGCCATTGCCATGCGCAAGGCACAGAAGCTGGCGCACAAACGCAGGCAGCGCGATTAACAAATTAACTAGACCAGAGTACAGGGCTCCTAGAGCCTAAAGGCTCCTAGAGCCTAAAAGCACTCAGGGGTTTGCCCATTACTTCCATATTTTATTGCTAGATTTCATCGCGGTGGGTTTGAAAATTTTTAATCGCCATTTTCCAGGACTGTAACAATGAACAAGAAAGCCATACCCCTTATCGTCGTCGCCGTTATTCTGCTGGGCCTTTTGTATTGGGTATTCGGAGTGCCGTCTGTCGGCAATCCGGCAATCGCTACGGATGCCGAGAGCATTGCGCGCGGAGCATACGCCTACAATGCCGGAGGATGCGGCGGCTGCCATCAGCCCGAAGGTACGACCGCGCCCGTGGGTGGTTACGCGATCGAATCCAAACTCAACATGTTGGGACTGCCCTTCGGCGGCACCTTCAATGTGCCCAACATTACCCCGGATGAAGAAACCGGCATCGGTGGCTGGACTGGCCGCGATTTTCTGCTCGCGCTCAAACATGGCCGCAGCCCCGGCGGCGGGTTCTATTGGCCGGCGTTCCCGTATCGTTCGTACAAGGACATGACAGATCAGGATGCGCTCGACATTGGGGCCTATCTCATGTCGCAGGAGCCGGTTGCAAACCAGGTGCCTGAGCATGAGCTGCCCGGCTACCAGTTCAGATGGATGATGGCCGGCTGGAACATCATGGCTGATTTTATGGAAGGTGCAGCGCCCACAGTATCCGATGATCCACAAGTGCAGCGCGGCGCGTATCTCGCGCGTGTGATGGGGCACTGCGGCGAATGCCACACACCGCGCAATAGCCTGGGCATGATGCAGCTGGCGAACGAATATGCCGGCTCCGACATTGTCGAGGCCTCGATTAGTCCGGAAGGACTTGCTGGCTGGGTTACGGAAGATTTCGTGGGTCTGCTCCAACTGGGGATGAAGGCAGATTTCGATTTTGTTGCTGGCGAGATGACCGCTGTAGTCGAACACACCAGCGAACTCTCGCTGGAAGATCAGGAAGCCTATGCCGCCTTCTTCATTCGCGACACGGAATAAGAACGGCGCAAAAGTCGGAATGTGCTAGAAGCGCCTGCGGCGCTCGTAGCAATCGAACCTCATCAGCGCAACAGTTCATCAAGTAGCGCTAAATCCAGTTCATAAAAAAACGCCCCGAGGGGCGTTTTTTTATAACGCGATCATGAAAAACCTTATTCCAAACGGAAACGATCGTGGCAAGCACCACACTTCGGACCGATTGCGCCAACAGCATCGCGTACACCTGCTTCACCCTGAGCGGTCAGGATGTCGCGTGCAGCAACAGCACCGGCGGCCAGATCAGCAGCCAACATGTCGAAATCGGCCTTGGTGGCCCAGATCGTGTCGGAAGCGCGGGTGGTTGCACCACCGTGAGCCAGAGCCGTGGTGTCATTCGCAAATACTGCTGGAATCATGCCAGCCAACATTTCAACACGTTCGGTGGCTTGAATTGCGGCTGCTGCGTCAAACGGAGCGCCACGAGCCATGCCGCCGAGTACACCGTTGGAGAAAGCCAGCAGTTTGAATACGGCCTGACGTGTTGTTACAGCATTGGCTGCCTGCTGTTCGGGAGAAAGTTCAGCAGCAATGGTGTTCAAGGATACTAACGAGCTGAGCAGGATGGCTCCTGCGATTGCAATGCGTTTCATGGTTGTTGTCCCCATCTAACTAGTCCTGGTTAACTTACGTAAAGTGGCACGTTGGGTGTGTATTCGGGTGTGTCTGATACCCCGCACCAGCCGCAGATTGTGCCATGCTGTTTGACTCCTGTCTGCCAAATTCAAGGCTCCCAGCCGGAATTCTATTGCTACCCGGACCCCCGACTTCGGGACATTCGGTTCGGTCATCCCTTTCCTGCTTGGTTGGGCAAATTATCGCGAAAACACACTGAATTGAGACTTAATCCGCGCCCGTGCACATTGTGAAAGTTTCGTCGGTTGTGTCGCAGGGATTGAGGCTTTAGCATGCTGGCCGGGTCTGAACCACAAGGTTCGGATCAACTTTCACACCACCCGCCGACAGGCGGTGTTGCAGGCAGGAGCAATGGGCCCATGACCCGGAAAGGCAGTAAGTTCAATTTCGAGGAAGCGCTGGCCAGTCTGGAAACGCTGGTGCAGGCCATGGAAGAGGGCGAGCTGAGCCTGGAAGAGTCACTAAAGGCGTTCGAGCAGGGCATCAAGCTGACCCGCGAATGCCAATCCGCGCTGGAACAGGCCGAGCAAAAGGTGCAGATGTTGGTCAAAGACGGACAAGTGCCTGTAGCCGCGCCATACGAAGATGAGGACGGCGCGGACTCTGCCCCGTAATCATGACAACTGCGATGTCGGATATCCAGCTCACCCTGCGCGAGCGCCAGACGCGTATTGAAAGTGTGCTGCATCAAAGCCTGCGTCGCCCCGGTATTCCGTTGGCGCTGTCCCAGGCCATGCAGTATGCCCTGTTGGGCGGAGGCAAGCGCTTGCGTCCGCAGCTGGCCTATGCAGCGGCCGAGGCAGCTGGCGGCCATCACAGTGCCGCCGACATACCGGCGTGTGCTGTTGAACTGATTCACGCCTACTCCCTGATTCATGATGATCTTCCGTCCATGGACGATGATGTGCTGCGGCGCGGCCAGCCCACGTGTCATGTGGTTTTTGGTGAAGCAACAGCCATCCTCGCCGGCGATGCGCTGCAAGCATTGGCTTTTGAGTTGCTGGCCTCAGCTACGCAGTTGGCAAGCGGGCATGGCATACGCCTGCAGATGCTCGCCGAACTGGCGCGCGCCAGTGGTGCACAAGGCATGGTGGGCGGGCAAGCCATCGACATTGCTGCGACGGGAAGTGATCTTAACGAAGCCGGGCTGGGCCACATGCATGCGCTGAAAACCGGGGCACTGATTACGGCCAGTGTGGTGCTGGGAGCGCTCAGCAGCAACCTGGCCACTCCCGGGCGATTAACCCAATTGCGGGAATTCGCGCGTCTGACCGGACTTGCATTTCAGATCCGGGACGACATTCTGGATGTGGAAACAGCCAGTACCGTCAGCGGCAAACAGCAGGGCAAAGATGCCCGGCGCAACAAACCCACCTACACCTCCGTGCTCGGATTGGCAGGTGCCAGAACGCGCTTGCATGAAACGGCCGACAAGGCCGAGCAGGCACTGGCGGATTTCGGCGCAGAAGCAGGAAACCTGCGCGCATTGGCCCGCTTGATGGTTTCTCGCGCATCCTGAAGGCAGTCTGCAAGGGTACTTTGCGCTAGAATGCGGTCCTTCTATTCCATGAGAGTCCGGCCGGCAGCAGTTCCCCGGTTTTCGTCTATAAAGTCTGAAGCAATCTCCGGAAAAAATGTCCTCCAACAAAATGTTCGATGAAATCCCGGTAACCCGTCCTTCGACTCCGCTGCTGGATACCGTGAACAGTCCTGCCGATCTCCGGCAACTGGCACCCGCACAATTGGAACTACTGGCGCATGAACTGCGCGAATTTTTGTTATATGCAGTGGGGCAGACCGGCGGCCACTTTGGTGCGGGTCTGGGCGTGGTCGAGCTGACGATCGCGCTGCATTACGTATTCAATACGCCGGAAGACCGCTTGGTGTGGGACGTTGGCCACCAGAGCTACCCGCACAAAATCCTGACCGGACGCCGCGACCAGATGTTGACCATGCGCCAGCCCGGCGGACTCGCCGCATTCAACAGCCGCAGTGAAAGCGAGTACGACACCTTCGGCGTCGGTCATTCCAGCACTTCAATCAGCGCTGCGCTCGGCATGATGGTGGCTGCGCAGAAACAGCAAAGCGACCGCAAGGTTGTGGCAGTGATCGGCGACGGTGCGATGACTGCCGGCATGTCCTTCGAAGCATTGAACCACGGCGGCGAACTGGACAACGACATCCTGATTATCCTTAACGACAACAACATGTCGATCTCGCGCAATGTTGGCGGTCTGTCGAGTTACTTCGCGCGCATGTGGGCCAGCAAGCCCTACAACTTCCTGCGTGCGGGCAGCAAGCGCGTCATGTCGGCAATTCCGCCGGTCTGGAAAGCCGCGCACCGCGCCGAGGAATACATGAAGGGCATGGTGTCACCCGCCACGATCTTCGAAGAGCTTGGCTTCAACTATATTGGCTTGATTGACGGCCATGATATCAACGGCATGGTTGAAATCCTCAGCAACATCAAACATCTGAAAGGTCCGCGCCTGCTCCACATCATCACGCGCAAGGGCAAGGGTTACCGTCCCGCCGAGGATGATCCCTATGGCATGCACGCCTTGAACAAGATGGAGTCGAAAGCTGCACAGAAGCAGGCAAGTGACAAGGCTCCAACTTATTCGCAAATTTTCGGCGACTGGCTGTGTACAGTTGCCGCCAACGAATCACTGCTAATGGCGATCACACCCGCGATGGGTGAAGGCTCCGGCATGCGCAAGTTCGAAGAAGCGTATCCCGACCGCTTCTTTGATGTCGGCATTGCCGAGCAGCACGCTATCACCTTCGCGGCCGGGTTGTCCTGCGAAGGCTTCAAGCCGGTGGTTGCGATCTACTCCACGTTCCTGCAGCGTGGTTACGATCAGGTGGTGCATGATGTGTGCCTGCAGAATCTCGACGTGCTGTTCGCCATTGATCGTGCCGGACTCGTCGGCGAAGATGGCCCCACGCATGCAGGCAGTTTCGACCTGAGTTATTTGCGCTGCCTACCCAACATGGTGGTGATGACGCCGAGCGACGAGAACGAAGCGCGCCACATGCTGTACACCGGGTTCCTGCACCAGGGGCCTGCGGCAGTGCGGTATCCGCGCGGCAAGGCCACCGGTTGTGCGCTGGAACCGGAGTTGCGCAAACTGGCGATTGGCAAGGCGCGCCAGGTGCGCGCAGGGCACAGCGTGGTACTGCTGGTATTCGGTACCTTGCTGAAAGCGGCGCTTGCGGCAGCAAACAAACTGGATGCCACCGTCATCGACATGCGTTTCGTCAAACCGCTGGATGAAGCGCTGCTGGCTGAACTCACGCACAGTCACCGATTGCTCGTCACCCTCGAAGAAAATACTGTTATCGGTGGCGCCGGCGCCGGCGTAGCTGAATATCTGGCTGCGCAAAATATCCAGATACCCCTGTTGAATCTTGGCCTGCCCGACCGCTTCCTTGAACACGGCCGCGCGCCCGACATGCTGGCGCAGTGTGGTCTAGACAGTGCGGGAATCGAAGCCAGTATCCGCCAACGACTCGCTGGTCTCTGACTCTTATTTGATATGGCAAAACCTCTCGCCACTGATATTTCCGGCATGGACATGAAGTGGTACGTGCTACGGTTGCTCGTGCCCTACATGTTGGAGTTCCGAGGGCGCATCGCAATCGCATTTTTGTGTCTTGCCCTCGCCAAGGTTGCCACGATCAGTCTGCCGTTCTTTCTAAAATACATTGTTGATGGTCTTGATTTGCGCAGCGGCGCTGCGGCACAGGTGCTAGTCGCTGTGCCGATAGTCTTGATACTCGCCTACGGCCTGGCGCGCTTCATGAACGTGATCTTCAACGAGCTGCGCGACACATTGTTTGGCCGCGTCAGCGAACGCACCATCCGCCGCGTCAGCTTGCAGGTGTTCGAGCACTTGCATGGACTCGATCTGGATTTTCACCTGAACCGAAGAACCGGCGCCTTGTCGCGTGATATCGAGCGCGGCACTTCCGGCATCGGCTTTCTGCTGCGCTTCATGATCTTCAACATTTTGCCCACCTTGTTTGAACTGGTGGTCGTGATCGGGATTTTCCTGAAGCAATACGGTGTTTCCTTCGCCGGTATCATCGTTCTGTCGATCATTGCCTACGTCGTGTTCTCGGTGGTTGCCACAGAGCGGCGCACGAATTACGTGCGGGCCATGAACCAGGCCGACTCTGCGACCAACAACCGCGCCATCGACAGCCTGATCAATTACGAAACCGTAAAATATTTCACCAACGAGCAATACGAGGCTGATCACTTCGACAGAGAGCTCGCCAGCTGGGAGCAGGCCAAGCGCGCCAACCGCTGGAGTTTGTTTGCTTTAAACGGCGGCCAGGCGCTGATCGTGTCGGTGTCGATGACCTCCATGCTGTGGCTGGCGGCCTCCGGTGTGGCGAACGGCAACATGACGTTGGGCGACTTTGTGCTGGTCAACACCTTTATGCTGCAACTGTTTATGCCGCTCAACTTCCTTGGTTTTGTTTATCGTGAAATCAAGGGTGCGTTGACCAACATCGAACACTTGTTTGATCTCTTGGGGGAAAAAGCCAAGATCACCGAAAGCAAAATAGCGCAGCCGCTGGTTGCGGTACTGCCGGAAGTGGAGTTTCGCGGAGTCGCATTTCATTACACGGCGGAGCGCGAAATCCTGCACGACATCAGTTTCACGATTGCGCCTGGTGAGAAGGTGGCAGTGGTCGGCTCCAGTGGTTCCGGTAAATCCACCTTGGTGAAGTTGTTGTTCCGTTTCTATGATTGCGCGCGTGGCACAATTTTTGTCGGTGGCAAGGATCTGCGTGATCTGCAGGTGCGCTCACTGCGCAGCGCCATCGGCATCGTGCCGCAGGACACGGTGCTGTTCAACGACACCATCTTTAACAATATCCGCTATGGCCGACCCGATGCCGCAGACGCTGATGTCCGCGAAGCAATCCGGCTCGCGCAGCTCGATGATTTTATTGCACGTCTGCCGCAAGGGGCTGATACGCTGGTTGGCGAACGCGGTTTGAAATTGTCCGGCGGGGAAAAGCAGCGCGTCGCAATCGCACGCACCATCCTCAAACGTCCGGCCATCATGGTGTTCGACGAAGCTACCTCTGCACTCGACAGCAAGACCGAACGCGGCATTCTCGAAGCGATGCGCGAAATTGCGCGTGGCCATACCAGTCTGGTGATAGCACACCGCTTGTCGACCGTGGTTGATGCTGATCGCATTCTGGTGCTGGACAGCGGCCGCATCGTTGAAAGCGGAACCCATGCTTCACTGCTCGCAAAAGACGGCTTGTACGCCACCATGTGGCGCATTCAGCAGGAAGAGCGCAGTAAGCTCATGACTCCGGCATAGAAAGCAGCTGTGGGCGTGCTCTTGTAGCAGGCAAAAAAAAGCCCGGTCGAAGCCGGGCTTTTTCGTTCATGCGTTGTAAGCTTTACAAGCCCGTGGACTTCTCAAAGAAGGGCAGGCCCAGATCGTCATGCATATCCAGCAGGAACTTGTTGTTCTCCTGGCAGATGTAGTCTTGCAACTCATCGCCATCGCTCCAGTTGATGTCCCAAGCCACGGTCCACGGTTTGCTGTAGGCGCCCGGATCGTCGATCACGGATTCGTAATGCAGCACTTCCTTGAAGGGACGTGAGAAACGTTCCACCGTGTGCAGCTGGTCACTGTGCATGTAGCCGCCGAAATCCAACCAGGTTTTCTCGTTGTAGCCAACGGTGTCCACCACCAGCACATCGCCTTCCCAGTGGCCTACTGAGTGGCCGAAATAGGTCGGGTTCAGTGCGTCGCCTTCGGGATGGGCACGGCCATCCATGTGAATTTCACGCCACACATGCCCGCCGCCTTCAAAGATGAGCACGATGCGATCTCGGTCCTGGATAAATTCAACCGGGTAGGGCGTGCCCATCGAGCGCGGGCCACCGGGCGGCAAACAGAAACCTTCCGGATCATATTTCACGGAGTTGTCTTTGTTGTATTGCCACATCGCCTGGGTCCAGGCCAGCATTGGCGGCTGGTCGCCTTCTTTGTAGTCGGGCATACGCACAGCGAAGTTGGTGACCCAAGGCAGGCTCCAGATACCGTTGCCACCGAGGTCGATGGTGCCATCTTCCATGCGTGGAGCGGCGGTGCGCGGTTGATCCTGCTGTTGCCCGGACTGTTGTGCCTGGGCGGTGGTGAAAGACTGCATGGCGGCCAGTGTGGCCACAGCAAGCAAATTACGTTTCCAGTTCATTTGCACAATAATTTCTCTCTCAGAATGCACAGGTTTCAGGGGCTGTTGCAGTTTCGGCTTCCACGAAATCGCGCTGGCTGGTGCCGGCGAACAGTTTCTGGCAACCCTCGGTAATGATGACGCTCTGCGCGTTGCCTTTAAGGCTGCCATCGCGGGCACGGGTGCCTTTAACCATGATGTCGGTGCCGATTTCCAGCGTGTTGCGGCTCCAGCCGCGGCGCATCAGGCCGTTCGGGCTGCCCATTTCCATGGCCCATTCTTCCACGTCACCTGATTCGGTTTCGACTTCAACGTAGATGTAGGTGTGCGGGTTGGTCCAGTCCACCTTGGTTACTACGCCGTGTAATTCGATTGGCGAATTACCGTCGAACTCGGCAGCGAAAGAATGATGTGCCAGCACCTGAGCCGAAGCCGAGGCACCGAGCACGAATGCAGCAAGTGCAAGCAGTTTGGTCTTCATAGCGTTTCTCCTAAAACCCCGGGAGTATGCCCAAGGTAGTCAACATGCAGTGAGTGTAGTAAATGTAGATAGTGGATAGTTGCATCAATCAATTAAGCGTAATCTCGAAAGAACCGCTGGTGTCCCCCAGCGTATAAGTGCCAATGTATTTGCGGTTGGTCCAGGAACCAAGATTGCTCAGCGTGCCATCGAGTACCAGTTCGCCGTCGGGTAGGGTGGCCTGAATCTTCAAACCCCAGGTGGCTGCGTCCAGTACTACTGTCGTCATCTCAGACGCATTGCGCCCCGGATTTACTCTACCCATCAGATCGCCATTGTGGTCGTCGATGAGAAGACGGATGCGTGAGTTTTCGGACGCAGACGAAACCAGACTTCCTGACCAGGAGCCTTTGGCGGGATGACCGGTTTGTGCCAACAGCGTGGCGGACAGGCCGAGTGCTGCGAAGAACATTAAAATACGGGCGAACATAGGTGGCTCCTGTTTAGTATCTGTAGTGTCAGTAGTATTGCTTGGATGATTGGTTGTTATAATTTTTTGGATGGTGTCAGAACCATGGCGCCAATTGTCTTTGGTTTACTATGGCACATGCAAGCTGAACCAACGTTGAACAGTAAGGTTATACTAGCAAATCAGGTGAACGCTCACCTAGCACAGGGAGAGGATGCCACAGGAAGTTCCACATTACTTACACAAAAACCGCGGGGCTTGCACAATGGCCGCAGTAAATGCGGATGATTCCCTACCTTGTAGCTAACGCCATGCTGCTTTATTCTTGTGCCGTACCAACACGTTCGCCCCTGACTGGATATTCCGGAAACCCCCACAAGATACCCATTCAAGATGTCATCGAAAAAAGAAGAACAACGCAAGGTCAAGGAAGTAAAGCAGGCCTCATCCAAGCGCCAGGAACAATTAACCGGCTGGCTGCTCAAGGGCGGCGCTGGCGTGCTCGTGCTGCTGGCGGCAATCGTGTTTTATCAGGGGCTGTTTCTGGTGCCGCAAAGCCCGCCGCCTGGTCAGGTGGCCGTAGATGATCACGTGCGCGGCAACACGGATGCGACTCATACGCTCACCGTTTATGCCGACTTCCAATGTCCCGCCTGCATGACCGAAACCAACCTGATTGCTCGCGCTTGGCCGCAGATCGGCGAGAGAACGAAGCTGGTTTTCAGGCATTATCCGCTCGATACCCACCGCCACTCCTTTATTGCCGCGCGATATGCCGAAGCGGCTGCCAGGCAGGATGCCTTCTGGCCAATGCACGACATTCTGTATGCAAACCAGGCAGTGTGGAGCGGTGTCGAAGAGGCCACCGGCATGTTTGACAGCTACGCGACAGACTTGGGCCTGGACGTAATGCAGTTAAAGCTGGATGTGGAATTGCCGGAAGTGCGTGAAAAAATTCTGGGTGATCAGCGTGGCGGCACGCGTGCAGGAGTGCGCTCGACCCCCACGCTGTTTATCGATGGGCGCCAGGTGCTGCGCAATCCGGGCAGCGTGAGCGAGATGGTGAGTTTGCTCGCGAATGCGTCAAAGGAATGAGAGCGCCGCTTTAAAGAGTGGGAGTGACTGGCTCGGTAGTTGAAGTAGCTGATGAAGTTGAAGTAGTTGATGAAGCAGCTGGTAAAGCACTCGCCGGCACCAGAGTGCGCAGCATGTTCAGCAGTTCAAACGACGCATAACTGTCCGCTGGCAAGCCCTTGTCCAGTTGAAAGGCCCTAACCGCATCCCGCGTAAGCGACCCAACCGAACCGTCCGGTGTGCCTGTATCGAAACCAAGCGTATTCAGCAGTATCTGCATTTCTTCCACTTCGGTGCGCGCCAGCGCCCGCTCTTCGTTGGTTGGCATGTAGCGAATTGGACCTTCGCCCATGAAGCGGTCAGCCAGATGGCCCACCGAAATCGCATAGAACATCGAGCGATTCCACACCATGATCGTGCGGTAGTTGTTGTAGGCGAGGAAGGCCGGTCCATTGATCCCTGCAGGCACCACGATCGACCCTTCGATACTCGCATTGCCCAGCTCGGCACCGTTCGCCCGCTTGATTCCCAGGGCATTCCACTGAGTCACAGACTTGCTCACGCTGGTACCCGCCAAGGCAAAATCGAAATTCTCCGGGAGAACTACTTCGCGGCCCCAGCGTTCATCGCCTTTCCAGCCGGCTTGTGACAGGTAGTTGGCCGCTGAATGGAAAATGTCCGGCAGCGAATTCCAGATATTGATTTTGCCGTCGCCATCACCGTCCACAGCGTAGGTCGCAAAGGTCGACGGCATGAACTGGCACTGGCCCATTGCACCAGCCCATGAGCCGGTCATCGCATCAGAGGCGATATGGCCCTGTTCGAGAATGCGCAGCGCAGTGAAGAGTTCACTGCGGAAGAAGTCGGCGCGGCGCGGATCGTACGCTAGCGTTGCCAGCGCATTGATTACGGAAAAGCCACCGGTGAAATCACCGAAGTTGCTTTCGAGTGCCCAGAACGCCATCAGGTAATGCGGCTGCACGCCGTATAGCTGCTGCACTTCCGTAAACAGCGCGCGATGTTCCTTCAGTAACTCCTGGCCACGTGCAATGCGCGCATCACTGAGGCGGTTGCCCATGTACCCGGAAAAAGTCTGCATGAATTCGGGTTGGCTGCGGTCGAGCTCGATTACGCGCGGCAAAGGTGCAATTACGGGGGAAAGTGCGCTGTCAACCGTGGCGGTACTGATGCCGAGGCCAACCGCCTCCTCGCGCAAGTCACTTAGCCATGAAGCGAAATCCTGTTGCGGTTCTTCATACACGCGCGGTTCAGCCGCATGCAAGGGCTTAGCGGCAGCAACTGAAAGGCTCAGCAGAAACAGTGCGCAGGAACGGAACAGCAGGGGCTTACGGAGTGTGGTGCTTACCATTCAAACTTGTACCCAACGGCATACAGGGAGTGGATCAGTTCGGCATCTGGCACTTGCGCACTGATTTTCTTGCGCAACTTCTTGATGTGGCTGTCGATGGTGCGGTCGCTGACCACGCGACCGTCGGAGTAGATCTTGTCCACCAGCACGCTGCGCGAAAAAATTCGGCCGGGCTGGTCGGACAACACTTTCAGCAACTGGAATTCCACGGCGGTCAGATTCAGGTCACTGCCGTTGATCGTGGCTTTGTATGTGTCGATGTCGAGCAGCAGGCCACGGTCGGTAGGTTTGTTGCTGTCGTCGCTGCGGCGCAGCACGGCTTTGACGCGGGCCACGACTTCACGCGGACTGAAGGGCTTGCAGATGTAATCGTCGGCGCCGAGCTCCAGACCGAGCAGGCGGTCGATCTCATCCACCTTGGCGGTGATCATGATGACCGGCAGTTTCGAATGTTTGCGAATGTCCTTGCAGATATCCACGCCGCCCTTGCCGGGCAACATCAGGTCGAGCAGCACGAGATTGGTCTGGTTGCCGGCCAGCCAGGCTTCCACATCCGAGCCATCGTGAATCATGGTCGCGGCGAAACCACTCTGGATCAGGTAATCCTGAAGCAGGGTGGCGAGTTTCACCTCGTCTTCAACAATAAGGATGTGCTGTGGCATGAGTCCCCTTCCCGGGTGAAATAAGCGTGCTGCGGTGTTGAGGCTAGTCTAAAGGCTCCGGCAGGGCGCGGCAAACGGGAACTGCCGCACCCCCGCCGAAAATCCTGGCAAAAGGAGTGCCGGAAGATAGCGCAATCAGGCTACCTGATTGGGTCGGCGCGGGAAGCGAATAGTGACTTTCAAGCCGCCGAGCGGGGAATGGCTGGCAGTAATCGTGCCTTCATGGGCTTGAACGATGTTCTGGCAGATCGCAAGGCCCAGACCCGAGCCACCCTTGGAGCGATTGCGGGAGGCGTCCACGCGATACAGGCGGTCGAACAGCCTGCCAAGATCCTTGTCGTCGACGCCCGGTTTCGAGTCGAGCCATTCGATGACAATGGGATTGTTCCCGTTTTCACTGATGAGCACGCGAACGTCCCCGCCGGGATCGGTGTAGCGGCAGGAATTCTGCAAGAGGTTGTCAAAGAGCTGCTGCAGGCGGTTGGCGTCGCCCAGCATCCGGATTTCCTTGTTGGGATTGGAGCTGTCGATTTCGAGGCTTAACTTGAGGTCGTGCTTCTTCGCCAACGGCTGATGCATCTCGAAACTTTGTTCGATGATGCCGGTGAGATTGAGCTGTTTCTTTTCGTAGACCAGCGCACCCATGTCGGTGAGCGACAATTCATGCAGATCGTTTACCAGCGCGTTCAAATGCACCACTTCGGCATGCAGCGAGTCCAGCGCATCCTTGTTCAGCGGGCGAATGCCGTCCTGCACGGATTCCAGTTCGCCCTGCAAAATGGACAGCGGGGTGCGCAGTTCATGGGAGATGTCCGCGATCCATTGCTGGCGCGCGCTGCGATTTTGTTCCAGGGTCAGTGCGAGGGTGTTGAAATCCTGCGCCAACTGGCCGACTTCATCGCCGCCGCGTGTTGGCAAACGTACCGCGTAGTCACCGCTGGCCAGGGCGCGGGTACCGCCGACCACGTCACGGATCGGGCGGGTAAGAATGGTGGCAGCCGGAAACGCAATCAGGGCTGAGATCAGCACAAGAAACGCAGCCAGTTGGAAAAAGTCTTCCTGTTGCTGCTCGGCGAACAGCAGATCGGCTTGTTCAGACAGTTCCTGCCGGCTGGTTACCGCCAGATACCCCACGGTTATGTCGTTAAACTCGATTGGGTTGAGGGTGGCCAGCGGGGAAAACGCTTCCGCACTGCCCCAGATGACATTCTGGCTGGCATCCAGCAGATGCAGGTAGGGGCGTGCCGGGCTGTACTCGGATGCGTAGTACCAGTCGTTGGCGGTGAAGCCGGGTGTTGGGCGCAGGTTCTGGCGTGCGGCGATCAGGCCGGGGTCGATGGAGCTTTCGATACTGTCGCGAATCAAATCGGACATGATGTCGGTGTCAGCGCCCAAGGTCACCCAGTTACCGGTGTGGGCGTAGTAGCGCTCCAGATTCGATACCAGCGAGGGCACATAGCGCTCTTCAATGCGGCTGATGTACTCCAGAAAGCCCTTGTTGAAGTTGTAGTAACCAAAGTTGTACATGGTCAAATACACCAGGAAATGCGCGGAGATGATGACCAGAAAGAGCTTGTACTTGATGCTTAGGCGCATAGGTTGGGTAGTTGCTGGCTAAGAACTCGCTAAGAAGAAAAAGGTGTAGCAAGGCTGTTGGTGTAAGCAGGGGATGTGGCTACTATACCTTATGAAAACGCCATTTTATCCTCCTGTTTGGGAACTTTTCCACCCGGCGACCCGGCAGTGGTTTGCGTCCACGCTGGGCGCACCCACGCCGCCCCAGCAGGAGGCCTGGCCCGCTATCAAGGCGGGCCGTCACACTCTGATCGCCGCCCCCACCGGCAGCGGTAAAACCCTCGCTGCTTTCTATGTGGAAATTGACCGGCTGGTCAAAGAGGGCTTGGTACAGGGCGCGCTGACGCCAGCCACCTCCGTCCTTTATATCTCCCCGCTGAAGGCGCTGGGCAACGACATCCAGCGCAACCTCAACGTGCCGCTCAACGGCATTGCCGAACAACTGCATCTGCTCAACTTGCCTCCGGTGGACATTCGCGTGGCGGTACGCACCGGCGACACCACTCCGCAGGAACGGCAGAAGATGCTGAAACAGCCACCGCACATTTTGGTGACAACCCCGGAATCGCTGTACCTGCTGCTCACCAGCCGGGGCGGGCGCAAACTGCTGGCAGGTGTGCGCACCGTCATCATCGACGAGATCCACGCGCTGCTGGGTGGCAAACGCGGCTCCCATTTGTCACTGTCGTTGGAGCGCCTCGAAAATCTGGTGAGCCGGCCCCTGCAAAGAATCGGGCTCTCGGCCACGCAGAAGCCCATTGAGAAAGTGGCCAACTATCTTGTCGGTACGCACAACATCCGCAACGGCGTGAGCGATTGTGTGATTGTCGACAGCGGCCATCGCAAGCAGCGCGATATACAAGTGGAAGTGCCGCGCTCACCCCTGTCAGCACTGATGAGCAATGATGTGTGGGACGAGCTTTACCAGCGCCTCACGGAATTGATCGACACGCACCGCACTACGCTCATCTTCGTCAACACGCGGCGTCTTGCGGAGCGGCTGGCACTGTCGCTGGGCGAGCGCGTTGGTGCGGAGAATGTCAGCTCGCATCACGGCAGCATGAGCAAGGAACACCGTTTCAGCGCCGAACAGCGGCTGAAGGCCGGTGAGCTGCGCGTGCTGGTGGCTACCGCCTCGATGGAACTTGGTATCGACATTGGCGCGATTGATCTTGTTGTGCAGATCTCGTCACCAAAAAGTATCGCCGCGTTCCTGCAACGCGTTGGTCGCAGCGGCCACCATGTGGGTGGCGTGCCGAAAGGCATCTTGTTCCCGCTGACCCGCGACGACCTCGTTGAATGCACGGCGCTGCTTGACAGTATCCGGCGTGGCGAGCTTGACGAGATCGTGGTGCCCGACAAACCACTCGACATTCTTGCGCAACAGATCGTTGCCGAGTTGGGTGCTCTCGAAGACAGCGCCGAAGCCATTGCGCTCGACTCAATCTGGCAGTGGGTTATGCGCTCCTGGGTTTACCGCAATCTGACCCGCATGGAATTCGACGGCATCCTGCAGATGCTGGCTGATGGCTATACCACGCGGCGCGGCCGTGGCGGCGCACTGGTCCATCTTGACCGTATCAATGCGCTGGTACGGGCGCGCAAGGGTGCGCGGCTAATCGCGCTGACCAACGGCGGCGCCATTCCTGACATGTTCGAATACCAGATGGTGCTTGATCCGGAAGATATTGTGGTGGGCTCACTGCACGAAGATTTCGCGCTCGAAGCCCTGCCCGGCGACATCTTCACACTCGGCAACCGCAGCTGGCGCATGTTACGTATCGACGGCCTGAAAGTGCGTGTGGCCGATGCCGGCGGCGCAGCACCGACGATTCCGTTCTGGATCGGTGAAGGGCCGGGGCGCACGCGTGAACTTTCTGAAGCCGTGTCGCGGCTGCGCAGCGATTTGCATGCCTGTTTCGCTAACGCTGCGCCCGACTCCGTAAGTGCCTCCAGCGTTGTTCCCGCGCAGGCGGGAACCCAATGTCTTTCCCACCTCGACAATGCAATCAACCACCTGCGCGAAATCGGCCTTGATGCCGGTGCCGCCGAACAACTCGCCACCTATCTATATACCGGCAGCACTGCGCTCGGGGTCATGCCCACTCGCGAATGTATCGTCATGGAGCGCTTCTTCGACGAAGTCGGCGACATGCATCTCGTGGTTCACTCGCCCTTCGGCAGCCGCGTGAACAAGGCCTGGGGCCTCGCATTGCGCAAACGTTTCTGCCGCACCTTCAATTTCGAACTGCAGGCGGCGGCCAACGAAGACAGCATCGTCATCTCGCTCGGTTCAGTGCACAGCTTTGAATTGGCTGATGTATTTCATTATTTACAGAGTGCATCGGTGAAAGATGTGCTGATCCAGGCGCTGCTCGACGCACCCATGTTCGAAGTGCGCTGGCGCTGGAACGCCAGCCGTGCACTTGCCGTGCAGCGCAACCGTTCCGGCAAGCGGGTGCCGCCACAGTTCCAGCGCATGGCAGCGGAAGATTTTGTCGCGCAGGTGTTCCCTGACCAGATCGCGTGCCAGGAAAACCTCAGCGGTCCGCGCGAAGTGCCGGAACATCCGCTCGTGCAGCAGACCATCCATGACTGCCTGACCGAAGCGATGGACATCAACGAGTTGCTGGAAATTGTTCGTGCCATCGAAACCAATAGCGTCGAACTCGTTGCGCGTGATTTGCGCGAACCCTCGCCGTTCGCGCAAGAGATCATCAACGCGCGGCCCTATGCCTTCCTCGACGATGCACCCTTCGAAGAACGCCGCACACTCGCCATCCGCAATCGCAGCTGGATGGACCCCGCCGAAACCGAAGACTTCGGCGCACTTGATCTCGTCGCGATTGAACGCGTTTGCGAGGAAGCCTGGCCGTACATTCGCAGCGCCGACGAACTGCACGACGCGCTGATGCTGTTGGGTTTCATAACCGAGGACGAGCTGCACCGCGACAGTGACAACTCCTTGTTCATCGAAGCGCTGGTCAAGAGTAGCCGCGCAACGCTGGCGAAAAAAGGCAGCGTGCGCACGTGGATCGCCACCGAGAGACAACCCCTGTTCGCGGGACTTGATGCAAGCTCCATCGAACGTCCTTCCTGGTCGTTCACACCTACAGTCTCGTTACCTGAGAGCCTGACCGCCCAGACATGGACCGCAGAATCTGCACTGGTCGAACTGTTACGCGGCCGCCTCGAAGGCCTCGGCCCGGTCACCGCCAAAGAACTCGCCACGTCACTGGATCTGGAACTTTCCGACGTTGCCTTCGCTCTAGGCACCCTCGAAGCCGAAGGTTTCGTCTTCCAGGGCCACTACACGCCGCTGTCTGCACGCAGTGGCATGGCCGACAAGGAATGGTGCGAACGCCGCCTGCTGCACCGCATCCACCGCTATACCATTGATGCGCATCGCGAAAGCATCAAGCCGGTGTCGCTGCAGGTGTACATGCAGTTCCTGTTCAATCTGCACGAGCTGCAACCCATAACAGAAGAGCCGCGTCCGCCCAGCCTCGCCACCGCCGACACCCTGCGCCGCATCCTGCAACAACTCGACGGTGTCACCGCACCCGCCACTGCCTGGGAAAGCGACATCCTGCCGGCACGCTTGCCGCAGTACGATCCCGCCTGGCTCGACCAGCTTTGCATCAGCGGCCAGATCAGCTGGGGCCGCATCCTGCAACCGCGTGAAGGCGAAGCCGGCACCGGCCCGGTCAAGAGCACACCACTCAACCTTGTACAGCGTCGCAATCTAGATTTGTGGCAAACGCTGTCCGGCACCGCCAGCGGCAGTCTTGCCGCGCTGTCGTCATCCGCGACTCTCGTCCATGCGCTGCTGCAGAAACAAGGCGCCTGCTTCTTCACCGATCTCGTGCGCCTCACCAACCTGCTCGCCGTGCAGTTGGAACAAGTGCTGGCCGAACTCGTCAGCGCCGGCCTCGTCACCAGCGACAACTTCACCGGCCTGCGCGCACTGCTGACCCCCAACAGTCACAAACCCAAATCCGGCAACCATGACCGCCGCCGCGCCATCTACGGCATTGAAGACGCTGGCCGCTGGTCGCTGCTGACACCCGTCGTGCCAACGGATTCGCCCCAAGTACTTGTCGAGGAGCAACTCGACCGCTTGATCACCATCTACCTCAAACGTTGGGGCGTTATCACCCGCAAAGTCCTCGACCGCGAACAGAACGCGCCGCCCTGGCGCCAAGTGTTGCTGAAACTGCGTCGCATGGAACTGCGCGGCGACATCCGCGGCGGCCGCTTCATCGCTGGAGTAGGCGGCGAACAGTTCGCACTCGCCGACACCGTCACCGCACTGCGCAAGCAGCAAAAGCTCTGGCAGGAACAACAGGACAGCAACCTCACGAAGGAGCCACAGCGCTTCGTCCTCAACGCTACTGATCCACTCAATCTGCTTGGTACGCTCCTACCTGAAAAGAGAGTGCCCCACCTCAGTGGTAATCGCATCCTGTTTGAAGACGGTTTGCCGGTGGCAGTGCTGGAGAAGGATGAGGTGAGGCATCTACGCACCGGCAGCAATGAACAGCATTGGCAAGTACAACAGATGTTGCAGAGGCGGTACTTCCCGCCGCGGTTGCGGGCCTATCTTGGCAAGCAGTAACAGTCAGGCGCCCCCCCGTATTAGAGTAGCACTCGGCTTTAGAGTCCAAGGTAGATGTTAACTGCTTTTATTGCCGAGGCTGGACTATCCACAATGAGCTGTCTATTCTCCTTCTCGACATTCATACAATCCAAGAGGACCTGACCATGTCCCACTTCACCCATCTGCTACGTCTTTCGCTGTTACTGCCTTTGGCCCTTGCCGGTTGCAACCAGGGCAGTGAGCAGGCTATTACTCCTGCTACCGAACAACCCACGGTCGCACCCAGCGCCGTAGCCGTGGATCAAGACCGCCAGCTGCTGGGCACAGATGATCCACACCAGTGGTCGCACTATAACGGCAGCTACAACGAGCAGCGCTTCAGCCCGCTTGAGTCCATCAATGCTACGAACGTGCAGGACCTGGGCCTCGCCTGGTACGCCGACTACGACACCAACCAGAACCAGCACGGCTCGCCGTTGTATGTTGATGGTGTGATCTATGTATCGACCGCGCGCAACGTGGTGCATGCCTTTGATGCGCACGATGGCCAGCGTTTGTGGACGCATACGCCCATCATGATTCCGAACCCCAACCTGGGCCTCGTGAATCGCGGGCTCGCGGCTTACAGCGGCAAGATCTACATGGGCATGCTGGATGCGCACTTGATCGCACTCGATGCGAATACCGGCCAACCGGTGTGGAACGTTGACACAGTGCCGGAGAGCCTCGGCCTCCCTGCCGCCATGCGCAAACAGTATTCAATCACGATGGCACCGCGCGTTGCGAAGGGCAAAGTCTTCGTCGGTGGCTCGGGTGGAGAGTACGGTGCACGCGGCTGGATTGCCGCCTTTGATGCGGAAACCGGCGCGGAAGTCTGGCGTTTCTGGACAGTGCCTGACGATCCGGCCAAAGGTTTCGCAGGTCAACCACATCTTGAAGCTGCTGCAGAAACCTGGCGTACGGACCGCGAGTACTGGGTGCAGGGTGGTGGTGGCACTGTGTGGGATGCCACTGTCTACGATCCGGTCACAGACCTGCTGTACTTCGGCACGGGCAACGGCACGCCGTGGAACCGGATCATGCGCGACCCCGACGATGGCGACAATTTATATGTCGCCTCTGTGGTGGCCGTGAATCCTGACACCGGCGCCTATGTGTGGCACTACCAGGAAACGCCAGGCGATTCGTGGGACTACGATGCGGTCAGCCCGATGATGACGGCAGATCTCACCTTTAATGGCGAACAGAAGCACGTCGTCCTCCATCCGTCGAAGAACGGCATGATGTACGTGCTCGAAGCAACCACCGGCAAGCTGATCAGCGGCGATGCCTTCACCGGCGTGACGTGGAACTCGGGCATCGATATTGAAACCGACCGTCCCATTGAAGTACCGGGCGCGCGTTACGAAACCGAACCCTTCAACGTCGGCCCTGGTCCGGCCGGTGGTCATACCTGGCATCCAAATGCGTTCAG
Organism: Klebsiella pneumoniae; assembly: GCA_945902215.1. Lineage (GTDB taxonomy): Bacteria > Pseudomonadota > Gammaproteobacteria > Pseudomonadales > Pseudohongiellaceae > CAILUG01. The sequence continues at coordinate 80,048 of CAMDML010000003.1, forward strand.
CCCGGAGACCGGCCTGATCTACATTCCGACGTGGGAAAACTACGGCGCGGTGGCACCGCAGCAGATGCCAGCCAATGGCATACCGCCGCTAGTCGCCTTCGGTGGCCAGATCGACCGCACCACGCTCAAACCGCACAACAAACAATCCAACGACGGCTGGTTGCAGGCCTGGGATCCGGTAACACGCAAGATGGTGTGGGAAACTCCGCACGCTCCGCGCGCAACAAGCGGCACGCTCGCCACTGCCGGCGACCTGGTGTTCATGGGCAACAGCAATGGCAACCAGCTCGCGGCGTACAACGCAGCCACAGGTGAACAACTCTGGACCTTCGATGCGCAGAGCGCAGTGCTTGCCGCACCCATCACCTATGAACTGGATGGTGAGCAGTACCTCGCGTGGAGCGTTGGCGGCTCTTCGCCGGGCAACTACTTTGCACCCAGCTACGGGCGCATGCTGGTGTTCAAGGCTGGTGGCACGGCGATGCTGCCACCGAACGTAACCTACACACCACCCGAGCTGAACCCCCCGCCCTCAACGGCATCGCCGGAAGTAATCGCGCGCGGCGCCGAGGTGTACACCGGGAATTGCGCGGTATGTCACGGTAACAATGGCGTACAACAGCGCTCGAGCTTCCCGAACCTCACGCTCTCAGCGCTGCTGTATTCGCAGGAAGGTTTCGACGCAGTGGTGTTGAACGGCGCGCGCCTCGCACGCGGCATGGACAACTTCTCCGACCGTGTTGCGCCGGAAGATTCAGTTGCCGTGCGTGAATACATCATCGCGCGCGCCAACGAGGTGAAGAATAATCCGCCGCTTAACAATTGAATTCGATGGTTTGATCCCATGAATGTGATGTCTTTGCGTGTGCCGTTGGCGTTGCTGGCCCTGGTGGTGTGCCTGTCCTGTCACGCACAGGAGGAGATCCCTGACTTGGCGCCGTTTGCCGGCACGTATCAGGGTGTGGTCCTCAACGGTTACCAACTTGAACCCATCACGACAACGTTCCGCCTGGCTGCCGGGGGCAGACTGACCGGCGAGTACTTGATCGAGGATAGCGAAGAAGGTAGCAAGCCCGGCAGTTTGTCGAATGTGTACCTCGAAGCGCCGGGGACGCTAACGCTCGAATGGACGGATAAAGATGGCGAGGGTTATGCGAGGCTGGTCTTCTCATCAGACTACAGGCGCTTCGACGGTTTCTGGGGCACGCCTGATTCTGAAGCGGACAATCCCTGGACCGGCACGCGGGAATAGTATGTGCGTAATCCAAGGGCGCTGCGCGCCGCAGCAACATCACGCATACAATTCAACCCGGTACACACAACAACAATAGGAGAATTAGCGTGAAACGCATTGCATTTTTGGGGCTCGCGCTTGCAAGCGTATTGCTTACCCCTATAACCAGCTTTGCCCAACTTTCCTGCACCCGTGGCGGCTTGCAGAATGCTGTTGATCTTTACATTGATGCCCAGACCAAAGGCGACAGATCTGTTCTGCCCTTGCCAATGGGTATGGGATATTGGGAAAACGCAGCGCCTGCCGATATCACTGCAGGGATCATCAATACGCCGATGGAGATCGACCATCATCGCAGTCTGTTCGATGAAGAATCGTGCCAGACCTTTACCGAAGTGATCGTGACCGACGAAGCGAATCCCTACGTGCTCGGCACGCGCATGCGCATCAACCACGAGATGATTGCTGAAATTGAAATCGTGTGGACCACAACGGGTTATTGGCTCTTTGACGACGAGGCTTACCTGAATTACTCCTCCACGGAAAACTGGGATCCGATTCCCGCCAAGGCGCGCGACTCACGCGGCGTGCTGGTCGCAGCAGCCAATGCCTACCTCGACGCTTTTCTGGAAGGGAAGATCGATCAAGTGCCATGGGGCTTCCCCTGCGTGCGTGTTGAAGGCGGCGCCTACACTGGCAAAGATTCTCCCAGTGACAGTTGCGAAGTCGGCGTGCCAGCGGGAGTGAATATCGTCAATCGTCATTTCGTTGTGGACGAAGTGCTTGGCTCAGTGGTGGTGTACTGCACCTTTGGCGCCGGAGGCCCGAACGGTGGTAGCGGCTCGGCCGATACCCACTTGTTCCGCGTAGAAAACGGCAAGCTGCGCTACGTGCATACGCTGACGCATCTGCTGCAGGCAAGCTTCCGGGATACTGAATAATCCGGAACATGCCGCATAGAGAATGGCTTCCATGAGGGAATGATAAGGAGGCAGTCATGAAGTACCCATTCAAGAATCTGGTGTTCGAAGGTGGCGGTGTCAAAGGCATCGCCTATGTCGGCGCCATGGAGGTCTTTGAAAAAAAACAGATCCTGCAGAATATTGTTCGTGTTGGCGGCACCTCGGCCGGCGCGATCAACGCGGTGTTGTTCGCCGCCGGCTTCAGCAACGTGGAAACTCTCGCTGAGCTGAGCAAGCTCGATTTCAACAAGTTCAAGGACGACAGTTGGGGCGTGCTGAGCGACATGAATCGTCTGCGCGACGAGTTCGGCTGGTACAAGGGCGATTACTTCAGGGACTGGATTGGCAACCTGCTGAAGAAAAAAACCGGCAGTGTCGACATTACCTTCAAGGCGCTGCAGGAACTCACCGGTAAAGAACTGTTTGTGTATGCGAGCAACATCTCCACCAACTTCGCTGAAATCTACTCGCCCGAACACACGCCCCGAACCCGGGTTGCGGATGCGGTCAGGCGCTCCATGTCGATCCCGCTGTTTTTCCGTGCCATACGCGACGATCGGGACGATGTGTTCGTAGATGGCGGCGTGATCAACAATTTTCCGGTCAAGCTGTTCGACCGGGAAAAATATCTGTTTGATGCCACGCTCACACTGACGCCGGAGTATTACGCAAGCGAAAACAAGAAGCTCAAAAAAGTGGCGCCTGCCAGCAGCCCCTATATCTACAACAAGGAAACGCTTGGGTTCCGGCTGGACTCGGGCAAGGAAATCGCCGTGTTTCGCGATGGCCAGACGCCGCAGAGCAACAAGATTGACAATTTCATGGACTATACAATGCAGCTGGTGAAAACCCTGCTTGCGGTGCAGGACAGCCAGCATCTGCATGAAGACGACTGGCATCGCACGGTGTACATCGATTCGCTGGGCGTAAGTACTACTGACTTTAATCTGAGCGAAAGCAAAAAACTCAAGCTCGCGGAGTCCGGCCGCAACGGTGCCACGGCGTATCTGAAGTGGTGGGCGGATACCTCTGCAGATCTGGCGATCAATCACCCGAGCTCCAGGCAATGATGCGGCTGATTGGCATGCTGGATTCGCCTTTTGTGCGGCGCGTTGCCATCTCACTGGAGTTGTTGGGCGTGCCGTTTGCACATGAATCCGTGTCGGTATTCAGCACCTTCCAGAAATTTCAGGGCATCAACCCGGTGGTGAAAGCACCAACGTTGGTGTGTGATGACGGCGAAGTGCTGATGGAATCGTCATTAATCCTGCAGTTTGTCGAAGCTGCGCACGGCAAGGGTGCTTCGCTGTGGTCGCGTGATCCGTTAACGTTGCAGCATGAAGTGCGCGCCGTGAGTCTCGCGGCGGCAGCGTGTGAAAAAACGGCGCAATACATTTACGAGCGCAACCTGCGCCCGGCAGCGCTGCAGTTTGAGCCCTGGCTGGTGCGTGTAACTGGGCAGTTACAGGCTGCGTGTGCCGGTTTGGAAATGCAGGTCGTGAATTATCCTGCGCTGTTTACCACGCCGCGCTCGCAGGCGGTTATAACAACAGCCATCGCCTGGCAGTTCACTCAATCCATGGTCGCAAAGCTGGTGCCTGCTACCAGTCATCCTGCCTTGGTGGCCTTGTCCGCACGCATGGAAAACACGCCGGAATTTCTTAAATATCCGCCGGCTGGCCCCGGCGTACCTGCTATCGCCAAATAGCCGCTAGGCAAATGACGTATCGTGTCTTTGCACACCCACTTTTGTTTCTTGGGCCAGCCACAAGTAAACCGACGGCAGAAT